>JACFOI010000005.1:57172-59601 GCA_019454415.1 Patescibacteria group bacterium
GTCAAGCAAGTTCGCTTTACCAAACCCGTTCTCAGTTCAGAAAGAGGTGTCTACACCATGCAGAAGTTTAGTTCCTTGTCCATCCTCCTGACCATCATCTTCTTGATGGGGATTGTCGGGACAGCAGCCGCTCAGGACGGCACTGTCGAAAACTTCACGTTCCAATCCGATGCCCAGTGGCTTGAAGACCCGTACTTTGCACTGGTGGGCGGTGCGACTAACATCCGCGCCATCCCCACCCAGAACAACAACACGGAGCTTTTCACCGCCCCCGCCGGCACAACCGTTGAGGTTGTTGCCGAATACAACAACCGCGAGTGGCTGCTGGGTCGCTTCTGGAATCGTCAGGGAACATACATCGGACACGGCTGGTTCAATACCGCCGTTGCCAACCTCAACCGCAACGTCACCGTTGAAGACGAAGACGCGCTGCCGACCTGCCCCCAGACCGATGGCGGCGTGCAGTTAGACGTGCGGGTGCGGTTCAACACGGGCTGGGTGCATGACACGATGTCCACAGGCTGCACCCTGATTTACGAAGGTCGGCTTGAGGTCATCGAACGTCACGACTACTGGATCATCCGCGACAGCAATGCTGCGGCGACCCAGACGGTGACGACCACCCACTATCTGACCAACGGCTTTATGTGGCTGTTGGAAGGAACGGGGTGGGCTTACCCCACCACATGGAACATGGGTCGTGGTATCAGCGCGGGCGACACCGGGCAGGACTTGGAGTTCCCGCCGATGGTGTCCTATCTGGCGATGGACAAGCAGGAAGTGATGCGGGAGAACGACTACGAATACCCGTTCCGCGTCAACCTGCTGAACGGCAACTTCGTGGACTTCCCCTTCGGCGCGTTCGGCGATGAACCGAACAGCGTTGACCGCTGTGACTTCGATGCGCCCGAAACGATGGAATTGACGGGCATCTATAACAGCAGCAGCCGCACCTTCGTCAGCACGTCTGTCGGGGCGGTGGGCTGCCGTACCGTCATCCTGTGGCGCACCAGCGAGGGGTATCAACTGCTGGGCTTCACTGGCAGCCGCGAACGTCTGGAATACCGCACTATCTACGCCGCCGTGCTGATGCCCTCCGCGTGGGACAGCCAGCGCGTGCAGGATTACGTCATGGATGAAATTATTCCTGACGCGAACCTGCCGCGTGGAACGGTGGTGGAAAATGATGGCGTGGACGGCTTGCCCGCCAGCATCAACATCCAGTAAGACGGCTTTCCCCGCCCCTATCGAATCTCTCCGTTTGACCGAATCCCGGGCCTGTGTCTCACAGCGCCCGGGGTTCACCCCAGAGTATTGAACCGTGAGTTGTACGCTAACTTCTCCCCTTTCAAGACTGCGGGGTGAATCCCAAAGACTCACCACATTATGCAGAACAAAACAACGCAACAGCTGATCAGCATCATCATGCCGGTCTACAACACGGCGTCGTTTTTGCCGGCTGCTCTGCAAAGTATCAAACAGCAGACTCACCGTAACTGGGAGCTGATCCTGATTGATGACCACTCTACTGACGGCTCTTGGAGAGTCGCCCAACAGTTTGCTCAAAAAGACAAGCGTATTAAAGTTTTCCGCAACAAGACCAATCGTGGCGTTTCCTACTCTGCCAATAGAGCCATCAAGCTGGCCAAGAGTCAGTTTATTGCCCGGATGGACAGTGATGACGTGGCTGCTCCCAAACGCCTGGCGCTTCAGCTCGCTTACCTGCAGAAGCATCCCCAGGTGATCGCGGTCGGTGGCCAGTGTGACGTGATTAACGAGCACAACCAAGTGATCGGTCACAAGCGCTTCCCGACCCAGCCTGCCCAGGTCAGTAGGATGCTGTTTTCGTTTGCCAGCATGCAGCAGCCGACGATGATGGTTAACACGGCGCTCTTGCCTCAGAACTTCCACTGGTATGAAGACGGCCTGGCTACTGCCGAGGAGCACGAGCTGCTCTTCCGCTTGCTCCAGCACGGCCAGTTGGCCAACTTGCCACATAAGCTGCTGGACTACCGGATGCATAGCTCCAATATTTCGTCCCGCCATCCCAAGAAAGACTTCTGGCAAGTGGCGCGTGCTCGTTGGAACGCTGTCTTCAAGCACGGCTATACACCCAACCTGCGCGGCTTTTTGACTACGTTGGCCCAAGCTGTGCTGGTCATCTCTCTGCCGGAGTCACTGCTCTATCAGCTCTACACGAAGCTTCGCGGCTGGTCGGCTCCTGTTCCGTTGCCTGAGGAGGCGCTGAGTGGTAATCAGCAGGTTCAGCCTGTTCGCCTGAACTCGCTGTCTGTCTTTTTCCCGATGCACAATGAAGAGGCTAATATCACTCGCGTGATTGCCCAAGCCCAAAAGGTTATCCCTCAGCTCGCCGAAAAGTACGAGATTATTGTGGTCAACGATGGCAGCAAAGACCGTACGTCTGCGCT
>JACFOI010000005.1:59701-64304 GCA_019454415.1 Patescibacteria group bacterium
GGGCCATTGGCAGTACTCAGCCTGTTGGTTGTGGTGCTGGCTGCGGTCAATTTCAGTCCGGGAAGCTGGTTGAGCGGCTGGGACAATCTTCATCCGGAGTTTAACTTCGGTCTCAATATCGGCCGATCTTTGTCTTCAGTCTGGCAAGAGTATCAAGGGCTAGGTCTACTGGGTGGGATGAGCCACGCGGCAGATCTGCCCCGCCAGCTGTTTCTCTTTGTCATCTCGATTGTTATTCCTCCTCAGCTGCACCGCTATCTGTGGGTCTGGCTGAGCTGGTGGTGTGGGGCTGTGGGAGCATACTTTTTGGCTCTTCTCCTTTTTTCGTCAAAAGATGAACGACCTAGCAGGATTGCCCGCGCCGCTGGCTTGGTGGCGGGAAGTGCCTATCTTCTGAATCTGGCAATGGTCCAGTACTTTTATGTTCCCTATGAGAGCTTTTCCAGCTTTTTTGGTGGTCTTCCTTGGTTACTCTGGGCAGTGAGTTGGTACTACCGATCGCCCAGCTCGCGGCGTTTGGCGGCGCTTTTTTTGATTTCGCTCGTCGCCTCTTCTGCATTTTACGTTCAGACGCTCTTTGTGGTCTTTGTAATGCTTGTAGCGGTGATGACTCTTTGCCAATTGGCAGTCAAAAAGCTATCCGTGAAAGATGCATTCCTGGCGGGCGTGGTGCTGCTGGCTGCCAATGCGTTTTGGCTGCTGCCGAGCGCCTACTTTACGCTGACTTCTGCACAAGTCACGATCAACTCCAAAGTAAACAGATTGTCTACCTTTGAGTCCCAGTTAATGAATCAGGCCTATGGGACACCCCTCAATATTGCTCTACTTAAAGGTTATTGGCTGAACTATCAGGACTTTCAGAATGGTTCATATAGCTATTTGATGCCGGAGTGGCGTGCGCATACTGACCAAGGCTACGTCGTAGGAATTGGAGTGACACTGTGGGTGTTGTCAGCACTCGGAATTCTCTTGACCGTCAGACGTGGAGATAAACTTTCAGTGGGCTGGCTGTGTTGTTTTGTCTTGGTGACGGTGATGCTTAGCTCGGGCAACGGACCCTTGGGAGCGGCTTTTAACTGGGCAAGTAGAAACATTCCCTTGTTCGGGCAGGTCTTCCGGACAGCGTTTACCAAATGGTCTGTAGCCGCGGCGTTGGTCTATGCAATTGGGCTAGGCTCTTGGAGCTACTGGCTGCTTTCCCAGTTTAGACGTAACCAGATTATGCTGGCGGGTTTGTGGGTGTTTCTGACCACGGCGGCCTTGAGTTGTGTGGTCTGGCCAGCGTTTCAAGGACGCTTGATCTCTCCGTTGATGCGACTGGCGCAGCCAGCTGCCTATCAAGAGCTGTTCCGTTTTCTGGCAAGTGAGCCTAAACAAGCCAGGGTAATCACCCTGCCTCTTCCTGACTTCTGGGCGTGGAACTTTTACTCGTGGGACTATCGGGGTAGTGGCTTTTTGTGGTACGGAATTGAGCAACCGATTGTAGATCGTAACTTTGACGTTTGGTCTGCCAATAACGAAACGCTCTATAACCAACTTTCGACAGCATTTTTCGGCAAAGACGAGGTTGCATTTGGCACGGTTCTTCAACAGTATGACATTCGTTACGCTGTCCTTGATGAAAGTATTACCGTTCCTAATCGGGACGTAATTCCGGCTCAGGTCACCCAACTCAAGGAGATGCTGGCTACTCTGGGTGCTGAACGAGTGTGGTCACAGGACTTCCTGACTGTCTACAAGTTGCCGACGGGGAGTACCCAGTTCGTCACTTCACCCAAGAGCTACACCCCAGTTTGGCAAGTGGGTACCTACACCAGACTTGACCCAGCTTACCAGGAAGTAGGTCCGTATATTTCTGCTGCGGCACTTCGTCCGAGCGTTATCTATCCTTTTGCCCAGCTCAGTCGTGAACAGTGGGCTTCTGCTGCGTATGTAGAAGATACCCTTCGGCTTAAGCAGGAGTTGCCTTATATTGACTCTTCGGCCCAGCTAGTCATTCCATCCATAGCAACGGGTAGCGCTTATCCTGTTCAAGTTGCTCTTCAACGGAGCGACGGGCAGCTGGAGCTGCGATTCGCCGCTGCAGGTGAACTGTCTATTGCCGAGCAGACCAGGCCCCTCCCACAGTTACCCACTCTTACCCTTCCCATCAAAAGTGCTCTGAATGAGAACAGCTTTGGGACACTCAGTCTCAACGGCCAAACAGTCAGACTTGCGACAGGTGCAGCTGAAGCACAGTCGTGGGTGACTTTGCGGGCAAACTCTCCTATCACTGTGCTGGGAGAGATAACAACAGAGGGAACAACAGAGGACCTCTCTCTCGAACTGCCGTCCGAGTACTGGTCAAATCTGGCCCATCCCACTGTCATTCCTGTCTCGACTGGACGGCATACTCTTCAGCTAAGCATTCCTGTGCAGTGGTCCACTGTCCCGTTGGCAGAGCTGGAAAGCCAAAACTGCGACGTTTTTCGACGGGGGAGTTACTCTGTCCAACACCAAACCACCGGCACGGTCTACGAAGCATCTGATTATGCCGGTGTCTGTACCGGCACCACTCTGCCACTGCTCAACACACGATTGAGCGGACTTCTCCGGCTGAGTGGAGAAAATATTCTGGGGAGAAGTATTAAGTTTTATGTCAGCGATCCGGCTACTCAGCGAGCCGATCTGGAGGAGCTTCTTGCCCGAGGCAACTTTGATGAGACCTACGCGCTATTGGGCTGGCCGAATTTACCGGCACAGCTGTATGGCATCAACTGGGAAACTCGGTCATTTGGCCAGAACTCACTGAACAAGCTGTCGACTGTAGAAGTAATGCCGATCAATCTGGAAAGATTGATCAGAATGAAGATCGTGCTTAGCGAACAACCACAGGTGGAGAATCTGATTGAGCAAAGTAATAACTGGAAAATCGGGACTTATCAATACGGAACAACTGTCAATAGTGCTCGAGACGCCAGCATCATCACCCTGGCGCAAGGATATGACCCTGGTTGGCTAGGGATCGCTCTCCCACTCCAAGAAAGCATTCTGAATCACATCGGGCCCCTCCCACACGTGACCTACAACGGCTGGGCAAATGCTTGGATAGTGCCGCGCGGGCAGTATCAGGTGATCATCATCTATTGGCCCCAGCTGCTCGGATTCCTGGGTGACGTGATTGTCCTTCTGGGATTGATCTCCTGTCTCCGACTCCTTCTTCAAAAACGCAGATCGTCCTAGCGCTACAGTCCGTGTAAGACTGCTGACGTATGGTGACGACATGCGAGTACTCCGGCTTTCGGTCACTTTTAGCTTGATAGTTTTGATAACTTTCACTTCTCCAGATATGGTGACCGCTCAAGTGATCCTCAACGAGGTGATGCCGGCTCCAGCGGATGGCGATGAGTGGGTCGAGCTCAAAAATACTTCACCAGAAGAACTTTCTCTTTCAGACTGGCAAGTAGAAGACAATACTGGGCTGCTTTCACCTCTTCCTGGCTTCGCATCAGCAAGTATCCCGGCGGGCGGGTACTTTGTTTTTGAGCTGAAGAATCGGCTAAATAACGCTGGCGATATCCTGATCTTGCGACGCCCTGATTTTTCCATTGCCGATAACTTTCAATACAGCAACTCTGTCAGTAACCAAAGCTGGTCGCGAGTGACGGATGAACTAAATACTTTCGTACTTGCCCCACCTTCTCGCGGTTTCGCGAACCTCGTCAGCACACCCTCTGCCAGTCCAGTTGCCTCTTCTCCGACGCCGTTTCCTCCCTCACCCTCTCCGTCGCCTCTGCCAACTGCAAGTCCATGGGTCTCTCCACTCCCTACCTCACCCACTCCGAGTGTTCCACCTGTACCGGCCAGTTACCCTCTGCAGCTGTCAGAAGTTCAAACTTGTCCCCAGACTGGAGAACCCGAGTGGGTGGAGTTTTTTAACCCCAATACTATCGGCGTGACAGTAAGCGGCTGGAAACTCAAAGATGCCTCCGGAAACTCTCGCAACTTAAATTTTTTTATCGCCGCCAGAAGTTTTACTAGCTTTGAGTTAACGAGCGCACTCTTCAATAACGATGGGGATACTCTTTATGTGCTTGACCAGTACGGCAACACTCTGCTTGAGGTCCAGCTGTCAGAGTGCCAAAAGGGTGAGAGCTTTGTCTACGTGAATGGCAGTTGGCAACGGACTACCACCCCCACCAAAAACACGCTTAATATCTTTTCTAGTTCTGAAATTGCGGAAGATAGCGCTCTGCTTAACCAGTACCTGGATCCGTTCGCCACTGAAGCTGCTACCAGCACTCCTAGTGGAACTTTCCTGACTTCGTCATGGGATCCTGATCTAGAACAGCTCACTCTTTCTTCTCTCTCAAACGAGGAGACTAGCTCCTCGATGGCTTCTCAGAGCACCGCGGATGCGGTTCTGCCTCTCCTCTCTGAACCAGAGCCTTCTTCACTTCTCCCGGAACTGGCCAGCTCTCCGCTTCCCTTTTACTTCCATGGTTACTTTATTTTGGGCCTTTTTATCTCAAGCGTGCTGGCGGTAGGCGTCGGAGGATTTGGCGTCTATCAATGGTATACTGAACGACGTGTCAAAGAAGCTCTTGAAACTTTTTAGCGCCTA
>JACFOI010000006.1 GCA_019454415.1 Patescibacteria group bacterium
ATATCGATTAGACGCACAGATTGACTCGGTGTACTTTGAGATCTACAGAAGTAGAAATTAGGTATATCGATTAGACAGTTTGAAGATTGATGTACCAAGCTAAAAAGATACAAGTGATTTTTTGTTCTTCACGACTTTTTAGCCTGGTACTACCTAATTCAGTTTGCATAAAGACTGAGGTTTTCTTCTAATTGGTACACTTTAATTTCCACCTAGGTTCTTAAATGATCATAACGAACTGTTAATGTACTAGGAAAAGACCACCACATCTTTTTCCTCGTTCTGGGCACAGCCATAACGGATCGTTTTTTTCTTATCACCTTCGCAGATTGACCAGATCACCACACTATCTGCTGCTTCGAACTTCTTCTTATATTTCGATTCTATCTCGTTTAAGACATTCTGCAAGATCCGTGGGCTATTATGGATCTCATAGACTGAGTACTGCAGTTTACGACCAAATTTGTTTAAAAATTTGGAGAGTTTTGTCCTTGTCTTATCATTGCTGATGTCATAGGAAACTAAAATCATTCTCCTCCTTTAGTTACCCAAACTGATAGTAAGGAAATGCGTGCTTAGATGGATCCATAACATGTCTATAAAAACCCTGAATGTATGTGAAAATTTCCTCTTTCCGGTCCATCAGGCACTGCATGAAGATAGTGGCATACTCAGCTCTTTTGGCTGGAGCAAATTCGAATGAACCATTTTTAAAAATGAAGTCGGTTTCTTTAATTTGTCCAAGGTTGTGTGATTTAACAATTTGTTTATCAATGATGCAGCGAAATGGTTCTACCAGGTCACAGGCCAATGACTTTCTTTGAAAAAAGAGTTGATGATAGAATCCTTTGTAGGTGTCGAAGCCATGGAGGCGAAGAATAGCATCAACGAGGTGGAATAGAAAAGTGTAGCCCATGTCCATCAGCAGATTAGTGATATCCTCCCTTGTTCTGGGAGCACGGCGACGCCACTTCATATCCCGGAACTGCTCTGAAAAATAATAACGTGAGATAGTTCCCTCAAGACCTAATAGACTTTCTAAACTATCAGCAGTTGTAGCTTCTCTCTTCCAGCCCTCTATTTTCTGACATAAATCCCTATTTTTCTTAATATTTTTTTTGAGTTTCAGAAGTGCCATCTGATTTTCTACTTTGTTAACTATTAACGGTCTAGCCATCGACAACTGATGCTCAGGGGAAAGGCTATACTGCTTTTCTCGTAGCAGATAGTGGCCTTCAGCAGCTGCCGACAAGTCGGCATACATTTCAAAATTATGCTTGAGTAAAAAGACTGATACACCATGCTCCTTCGTCTTACGTAGAAAGCTGGTGGTGAGTGATAGGTCCCCACAGATAAAAACCGCAAAGACCCTTTGTAAGGAAACGCGATTTATTACTTTTTTTTCTTTTTCAAATACGATGTTATCGTTGTAAATACGAAGAGAGCTTGGCTTTCCCCATTCCGCTTGAACAAAGAGAAGTTGTTTTTCTTGAAAATCTGGAAGCGACAGCATACATGCCTTAAAAACTTAAATGACGATAAATGCTGAGTTCACACCGCAAATCAGTTGGTTGAGGCTGTCGGGGATCATAGTGCCTCATGGCGTAGAGCGTTTGCTCAAAGTCTTTGATTTCGGACGGTGTTGGTAAACTAATCTGGTATCTCTTGTTATCTTGAAGAGAATGAATCGCTAGTTTTTTGACCTGATAGCCCATCTCCTGCAAACAGAACATTTGCGCATATAGTTGGTACTTATGGCCTGTCTGTAAGGTCTTCAGCTTTGTTTTTCTCTCGATCAAAGTGGAAGTGTTCTGGTCATAAATATCAATCTTACCGCCGATGTTGTACTTAGTGCTGTAGACGGCCATACCCTGTAGATACCGTTTGGCAGTAGAGTACGTATGCTCTTCAATATTCTGATGGGTAAGTTTA
This sequence comes from Patescibacteria group bacterium, assembly GCA_019454415.1. Lineage (GTDB taxonomy): Bacteria > Patescibacteriota > Microgenomatia > UBA1400 > PJMF01 > UBA924. The sequence goes on from JACFOI010000006.1 coordinate 1,933, forward strand.
CCCACGACCTGGGGTGTTTCGTGGTACGTCTTCTGGTCGAACGTTTCGTAGACACTATGGAGATACAGCGACTTGGGGCTGTAGAGAAAATCATTGATCTTCGAGATCTGGATGAAAGGCTCCATAGGACGCGGATTATACACTATTTCGTCCTATATTTCAATATTAGGGGATTTTATTTATTTCGACTTCCCCGAAAAGGTAACCATTTTGTCAACGGCTAGCTGTTTTTTGTGTAAATTTATCCCAGTCAAATTTTGAAATGAATAAGTCTGGTTTTTCTGACTTTGCGACACGTTCAAGTAAAAGAATACCCTTGCGCGCGATATTGTACGCACCATTTGCATCGCCGTTGAACTCAGCAATAAATCTTTCCTTGTCTTCAATCTTGCCAATAAATTTGGCTTCCAACCCTGCCAAGTTTACAAACCCCTCAGTATATTTGCCTCCATCAGTGCAGAAGAATGGTTTAACCGGGGAGGCCAAGAAGTCTACCCCGTCAATTGTTTCTATAACATTCCCATTTGTATCCTTCTTATACTGGGTAGTAGTAGAATTTCGCACTTGAAGTGTGAGATTGAAAAGGTAAATAAAACTCTGCCAGAAATTTCTGTTCTTACCGTCAAATTCCTTTGTTCCATTTAACCGTCCCTCAACCAGCATCTGGAAGATTTGATCCTTAATATCTCCAGCATGGATATTATCAAATCCCCACCGACTGAAGAGTTCCAGGAATTTATCATTTGGGTTTACCGCTATAGTTTCCCAATAACCGTTTCGATTTTCCCTTTTAATACGTGGAACCTTTGCATAGACTGTCCATGGTGTAGAGAAGGTATTGTCCTTGAATTTTCCATCGACAAAATTGAGAGGATTATATTTAAAATAATAGCTCTGTATTGCATCATCCCAACCAATCTCATCCATCTTCTTAATAAACTTTTTAATTTTTTCAACTGTTTCAGAATTACCGATATAGATATTTTTTCTAAAACCGCTCACTGGATCAGTTTGTGAGGTATATTCTGCCTGTGTGTAAAAAAGCACTCCAGTTTGCTTACCTATATCTCTAAACGTCTCAAACGGAGCAGTCAACTGATATGCCCGCAAAACGTGTCCTGCTTTAGTTGGATCAATCTCTTTTTTATTAACAAGAAAGTTTAATTTATCAATAAGAGCTTTCTCGAGTTGTTGATAGATACTTTTCTCAATTCCGCCTCGCACTTGCTTGAAACGCATATTCAGATCTTCAAGGACAACAATGGCATTGTACTTAATGACGAGGTCAGCAATATCGTGTACGACATGTGAGATATACCCCTTCTTTAAGTCTTTTATCTGCTCGACACTTTTCCAATCACGTCGTGCTTTTTCGCGATTCTTCGCTCGGTCCTCAAGCAAGCTAGCATAATTGATTTTATTTATCTTATTCAGTGATCGAATTTCAAGAATCTCTCCTTGCTGATTAATGACAGAAAGATATGCTAAATGTTTTTCACCGCGATCGATGCCAATGATATTTATTTCAGGATTATTAGCCAGGAACCTATTGATCGACTGATTAAATTTTTGTGCATCAGAAGCAGTGCGATTTAGAGTGATCGGCACATGGAAAAACATTTTGTTCTTCGCATACCGCTTATTCTTGGTGACTAATTTCCCTTTACTGTCATGTCGCGTCCCTAGCTTTTCTTCGCTGGTTGCTGGTCGGAAAAACAGTTCGGCTTCCCCATTTAATTTAACTACAAAATTACTCTTCGCATTTTCTTCAGAAAAAACTTGCTCAAAGCAAAGCGTATGCGTATTTTTTAATCCAGTTTTCTTTGCACCATCTTTGAGATTCCAGTCTTTATTATGAATTTCAAAGAGATACAATTTACCCTCTTTGTTTGCCTCTTCTATGTACTCTTCAGAAACATATTCAAAGTCAATCAGATACCCACTTTCGGCCACATCACGATAGAACTCACCAATGTTGTCGGTATATGCTTTTGTCTCCTTTACCTTGTTAAAATTGTATACTCTCCAGCCTTTATATGTTTTTAATGCGACTTTGTAGAAATCAATCAAGCGGTGCATAGACGACAGAGAGAATGTATCGCCTTTCTTGAACTCGCCATTTCTATATATTCTAAGTATTTCCTCCTCAGGTTCAAAAAATTTAAGTCCTTTTTGGGAAAAACATACCTTAGGCATCATCTTAGCTGGGTCAGGAAATAACTTATAAACCATTTTTTGATAACCCGATGTCGATACCGGAAATTTTTTAAAGAGAGTATTATTCTTTTTATCCATCACACCAAGATAATACTTATCATCCTTGCGTAATATTACCGAGGTGTTATCTACTTCTTTATTCTTATCCCAGCCATCAGCTAGAGTGGGGTTTTCAAAATTCAACTTCCACTTGTCTTGATTAAATGGTTTTTTGCTCAGATAGTTACGAACCTTGTCATATACTTTAAAAATTTTCTCATGGCTGTCTGTATAGAATTGTTCGTACTCAATGTAGAAATCATCAGTTTCCAAGCCATCAGGATTCCATTGTCTAGATTTATCCAGGGAAAAGTACTTGGCAAGTCGATAGATATTCAAAACTCTATCCGCAAAGTTTTTTATAATTTCTGTAGAGTTCTGACTGTGTTCAAAAGTATCATGAGCAAGGAGCTGCTGGATGTCATTCACTAAATCATCTAGGGGTTTACCTTCTTTTTTATGCCCATTGAGTTTGAGGTCGACATATTCATGATGAAAAACAAAAAGGAATTGTTGCCAGGGAGTAAGATTTTCTAATTCTGGATTGTTTTCGTAGTAGTGATCTTTCCAGATTTTTTCTCGCTCTTCAGAATCACCTTCGACCAATGTTTCTACCGCACTTTTAATAATGTCCCAACCGACAAAGGCAGGAAATCTGTATTCTTCGCTTTTGAAGTCAAACTTAACATTTCGGTCGCCTTTCTCTTGAAAGGCCGAGATAAGAGCGTTTGATATTTTTTCGTAATTGGCAAACCACCGCCTGGTGATAGTATTGATTGCTTCCTTACGGAAATAAAGGCCAGCAAGATTGCCTTGTCTCTCAACAAGAGAGGCCACACTTTTATCGAAAACATTGATCTTTTCTTTGGCAGTTGATACAAACTTGATGAGTTGCTGTCTCAATTGCTCATCAGTCTCTATAAAATCCAAAAAATCTTCTTTATCACTGCCGATCTGCTTATCCAATTTCTTGAGACGAGATAACTTGTCTCCGGTCCTTTGTTTGTACTCATTGATATATTGATTAAGACCTTTAACCTTCTGATCTTTAGTGCCGCCTATAAGTAGGTTAAAAGCGTCGATTCCTTTTTGGGTAAGGCAGGTGGTGTAATGCTCTAATCGCAATATTTGATCAAAGTCTACTTGCAATTCTTTCTCTAATTGGGATAGATCAATCTTTTCTTTTACAGATTTGAAAGCCGCGATGTTATCGCAGAATCTGCGCAAATTGTCGTTGACGATCCTTGTCGCCACAGCGGTAGCGGTACCGTCACTTTTATAAAAATTTTTACGGGTTTCAAAAAACTTACCGAAGTATGCAGACCATTTATCCCAACTCTCAAAAATAGACTTGCCATCAACTCTTGCCTCTGGGTCACTGCCGTACTTTTGTTGCAATATAGAAAAGACCGCAGGTTCAAAAAGAAATTCGTGATTGCTTTTCTTTAGCTTTGTATTGTTGGAAAAGTCTTGAATCCACTGAGTGGCTTTTCTATCAAAAAAACTCGAAACTTCTTTACGTATTTCTTGCTCTTTTGCCTTTAATTGATCTAGTTTTTCTTTATTATTTCGATCTGTTTTCCAAGAGGTATAGATATCGTCATAACCATTTAGGGATTGCAGGGTGACACCACTTAAGGATTCACTAATAAATTCTTGATGTAGCTTATCAATAAATGGTTTAGTCTTTTCGTATCTTTCTTTTCTATTCCAATCTATATCAATAATCTTATTTGCTATGAGCATTTCTTCCGTCTTACCCACAGGCTTCAGCTCAAACCGCAGTGTCTTGGACAGCACGTACTGTCTGGTAAATTGGTCAAAGATGGATGAGGTTGTATTAGTCATGCTCTCCTCTCAAGCCCTTAAATACCAAAAAGGGGCGACGGCTTGTCGCCCAATAGAGGATTGCTTACCAAACGGTTAAGCGCTATCGGAACCGTCACCCCTTCTTGATTTTCAATCAGGGTCTGAACTCTCTCTATAGGCGACAACCCAAGTGTATCAGGAAGCTATTTACTGACAAGTAACTAAATAACTACAAGCCAAGAGGTCAGTTTTCTATACCAGCTGCATATACACGCGCCGCACTCCCGCCGAGGCTGACTGTTCCTTGGTCAACTTGATCGGTCCGATCTCGCCGGTTGACTTGACGTGTGGCCCGCCGCAGAACTCTTTGGAGATCCAGTCATGTTCCGGATCCTTGCCGATCGTATAGACCGACACCTGGTCGGGATACTTCTCGATAAAGAAGGCAATCGCGCCAGATCTGAGTGCGTCTTGCTTTTGCATCAGCTGCATCGTCACCGGCAGGTCTGCCTTAATCCAGTCGTTGACCAACTTCTCTACCTCCTGCTGTTGCTCGGTGGTCATGGGCGCATTATGGGAAAAATCAAAACGCAAACGCTCGCCGGTAATGTTTGAGCCTTTCTGCTGGACGTGGGTGCCGAGTACTTTACGAAGGGCCGCCTGGAGCAGGTGAGTTGCGGTGTGATATTTGGTTGTCACCTCAGAATGATCTGCTAAACCACCTTTGAACATCCCGGCCGAAGCTGAACGAGAGAGGTCTTTGTGTTTCTCAAACTCGGCTTTGAACTGGTCAACGTCTACCTGTTCGTGCTTTTGCTGTGCCATCTCGATCGTGATCTCTAACGGAAAGCCATAAGTCTGGTAAAGATCAAAGGCTACTTTGCCGTCAACCTTGTCCTGCTTTTCAAAGAAGCGCAGCCCCTTATCCAGTGACTTGCTGAACTTGGCTGCCTCTTCGGAAAGAACTCTGTCTATCAGATCTCGATCTACTCGACGATCAAAGTACACTCCATCATAGGTCTGCAGAACGCCTCGGTCGGCGATCGTAAACAGACTACTGGGATTCAGGCTGCCCCCCAGCTGATGCAGTTTGACGGTGGCGCGACGAATTAAGCGACGCAGGAAGTAGCCCTGAGTTTTGTTGGAAGGGACGACACCGTCTTTAATCAAGAAGACAGCAGCCTTCAAGTGATCGGCGATCACCCGCATCTGAGTCTTGTGTTCTGCTTCGTACTTTTTGCCAGTGGTTTGTTCGATCTGCGCGATAATTTCGCTAAACAGCTCTGTCTCGAACACATCCCGTTTGTTGTTCTGGACGGCCAAGATCCGCTCTAGACCACCACCGAAGTCGACATTCTTCTGGGGCAGCTCTTTGAACGAGCCATCGTCTTGTTTCTGGTACTGCATGAAGACCGAGTTCCCGATCTCCAGGAAACGACCACAGTCACAGTTGACGTGACAGGGCTCGTTTTGGAATGGCGAGTTTTCGTGCAGCTTGAGCTCAGCACCAAAGTCAAAGAAAACTTCGCTGTCCGGGCCGCCAGGTTCGCCGGAAGGCATGTTGGCAGGTACGCCGGAACGGGACCACCAGTTTTTCTTTTCACCATAGTAGAAGATCCGGCCGCCCTGGATGCCGTCACGCTCGGCATTGTCGACGTCTGTGGCTTCAATCCCGACTTCTTTAAACAGCTCTTTCCAGATCGCCACTGACTCTGTGTCACGCGGGATCCCCAACTCCTGACTGCCGCTAAAGACCGTCACAAACAGACGCTGCGGATCCAGACCAACTTCTTTGGTCAGAAACTCGAAAAACCAACGTAGCTGCTCTTTCTTAAAGTAGTCCCCCAGCGACCAGTTTCCCAACATCTCGAAGAAGGTGGTGTGGCGGTTATCGCCAACTTCTTCAATATCCTGAGAGCGGAAACACTTTTGAGAGTCTGTGATCCGCGTACCTTTGGGATGCTTTTCTCCAAGGAGGTAGGGCACCATTGGCTGCATACCAGAGCCGGTAAATAAGGTCGTCGGGTCATTTTCAGGCACCAGCGGCGCCGACGGCACAATGGCATGGCCTTGCCGAGCAAAAAAATCGAGGTACTTTTGACGGAGCTGGTCCGGAGTCATACTTTTCCTTTTTTGGATAGATGGGAGTGTTTTTTGTGAGTCTTCGGGAACCACCGTTTCCTGGGGAACACTTTGGGCGGACGACAACTCACAAAAAACCACGCCCTCGTATTTTACACGCCGCTGAACCGATTTCCCCTTTTTGCCCGCCGCGCCGACGTTTTCGCTGCCTTGCGCTGCTTGCTGGAGGTCATCAGCTCATCGGGAAGAGAAGCTTGAAACACTTCTTCAAACATATTTTGGAGGAATTGACGGATCGAAACTTGCTTATTAGGGAGGACACCCTCTTTGACCATCTGATCTTTGGCGCCTTCCCACTCAGTGATCAACTGCTTGCGGACTTTGGCACCGCGCTCAGTAGCAAATAAAAAGTAGCCAGCTGCACCGGCGATCAACCCTAAACTAAAGCCAGCCACAAAACTACTTTGCTCAGGTGGGTATAGGGTGGAGTTACTATTCTCTGCCATCGTACTTATTGCGATTTAGCCATCGAGTAAATGACTCAAAAACCTTTAGACCGGTTCCCAAACTGGAGGTGAGCCCACCCAGACTCTGAAGCGGCATGATAATCGAGTTAACTTTGAGCTCTGCCATATCAATCGCGTTGTTGACCTTGTCGAGGGTTCGTTTGACGCTCATCAACACCTGGATGACATAGACGCCGACGACCACCATCATCACAGTCAGAACTGAAACCGCGATGGTTAAAATTAAGGGAAGAATATCTGGATTCATAGTGGGGTAACTATATCATAGTTTGACTCTGATAATCCTCTGGATCACGCTCTTTTTGCCGCGCCGATCCACTGATTCAATCGTAATAATATGGGTACCCTCTTTGGGCAGCAACACCTCGGTCTCAAAACGGCCATCAGGATAGAGAGAAACGGGCTGGGCGTTGACTGAAACGATGGCGTCAGGCAGCGTCTTGCCGGTTACTTTTACCCGCTCGCCCACTACCTGGTTTTCTTCCGGGGTGGTCAGATCAAGCAATGGTGGCTTCTGGAAGCTGTACCACTGGACTGCCACATAAGAGATGAGCGTCAGAAAAATTACGCCCAGAAAAAGAAAGGTCATGGTCAGCGGCGTCCAGATTTGTTGTTTCTTTAACACCGGACGAATAAACTCCCGCGGCACAAGCTTGCCACCAGCGCTCTCTTTGAAGTCGCGACGAAGCGTAGCGAGGAGCGGTAAGGGATCCTGACCGTAAAAGTCCGCTAAACTCTTGATGAACCCTTTGACAAAAGTGGCGGCAGGTAGTTTTTCAAACTGATTCTGTTCGAGTGCAGTCAGGTAGTTGGGCTGGATCTTGGTGGCGTCTACGACTTGGGCGATGGTTAAACCTCGTTTTTGTCGTTCCGTTGCCAGCAGCTCTCCAATCGTTTTTGTTTTCACAGTGAACGTAGTGTAGGGGAGATCGTCTGCCTTGCCAAGTTCGCTCAGTCAGCTTTAGCTATTCATCAGCTTTTTGACCATGGCGGAAACAGAAGAGCCTTCTGCTTTCCCTTGAACTTTGGCCATAACAGCTCTCATGGTCTTGCCGAAGTCAGACTCACCCAGCTCAGACATCACTTCTTTAACCGTTTTTTCCAACTCTTCAGGGCTTAACTGGCTGGGAAGGTAGCGTTCAATGATCGAGACTTTCTTCTCTTCCTCTTCCACCAAGTCCTGACGACCACCACGAGCAAACTCACTGATGGCGTCCCGCATCTGCTTGACCTCTTTGCTGATGATCTTGACGACATCCTCGTCAGTCGGAAGACCATGATCGATCTCCCAGTTTTTAATAGAAGACAGCAGGTAGCGAACAGTGTTTAAGGTCAACATGTCTTTCGCCCGCATGGCGTTTTTCATGTCTTCGGTAAGTTTGGCGCGCAGTTCTGACATAGAGTCCTTCTTGATTGATTTTCCCTGATGTGATTGTATCACTACGACAGCTCTTTCCGTGATGACAGACACCGCATCGACCCCACCAGCACCTACCCCAACCAACTCCGCTAAAGTCCCGGCTACTCTTTTTAGCGGCTTTCTGGGCTCAGGCAAAACCACCATTATCGGCAATCTGATCGATGACCTCCAGAGTCAGGGTGTACAGATTGCATATATCAAGAACGAGGTGGGCACGGACACTGTGGATGAGGACATTGTCCGTGGCAAAAATATCCTGACGAAGGAGCTGCTCAACGGTTGCATCTGCTGTACTTTGGTCGGCAACTTTCACGCAGCCTTGACCGAAATTGTAGAGACGATTCATCCAGACCGGATCATTATCGAAGCGTCGGGCGTCAGTGATCCTACTGCGATTGCACTGACCCTGAATGCGCATCCTCTTATTTACCGTGACGGAATTATTACCATCATTGACGTGGTCAACTACAACGGCGTGCCTGTTTTTGACAAGGTAGCCCAACGTCAGGCCGAGTTCACTGATTTGATTATCTTTAATAAAGTCGAACAGGTCAGTGAAGATCGAAAACGACAAGTGGTCGGCTATGTGAGGGAAGTGAACACCAAAGCGCCGATCGTTGAGGCTCCTCACGGACACATCCACCCCAGTTTAGTCTTTGGCCTCTTCCCCAGTGACATTGAAGGCCAGACAAAGATGTTAGAGCTAAAGAAGCGGGAAGTAGAGGAGCACCAACGGCTGCACCAAGCAGGCATCACGCATGATGAACACGGACACTTGGAGGAAGATCACATCCAAACGTTCACGATCGAGACCGATGCTGCTTTTGACTCAGAAAGGTTGGTCAACGAACTCGCCCGTCTGCCCCAGCAGCTCTTCCGCGTCAAAGGTTTCCTGAATGTCAAGACAGCCGAGGGGTCAAAAATGATGATCGTCAACGGTGTGAACCAGCAGATTGCCCTGACTGATGTGCCGCCAAACTTCAAGGCAGAAAGTGGGAAGCTCGTCTGCATCGGTTTTCTGATTGATGAGCTGAAACCACTGGTTGAGGAGGCCTTGGTCAAAGCCAAATAAGAATAGTAACGTCAACGGAAAGTGTCCATGACAAAGTACAAACAATACTTTCAAGAAATGTCTGATCAAAATGAGGAGCTATTCAAGTCCTTTGATCGGGTTCATGCTGGCTATTTGACAGACCGCAAAGCCTGGAGCGCCAAGTTTCACTTCGTTGGTCAACAAGTGGTCGACATCATCCGCGAGTGGGAGCAGCGGCTGTGTTCTGGGATGGAGCGCGGCGCCAACGGTGTCTACTCAATGAAGTTGGCTGATAAGTTCTGGAGTGAAGTCAAGAAACGCTACTCCCACATCGAGTTGGTGGGGGTACGATCCAACTTAGACTAAAAGATACGGGTATAATATCCCTAATGCACGACGAACCCCTCGACGCAGCCTACTATCAAGATCTTCTTCGTGAGCATGAGCTCAGTGTGACGCCGTTTCGCGTTAAACTGCTGAAGCTGCTCGCCAAACTATCCGTGCCACTCTCAGTCCAGAATATCGCGGCCAAGTTCGATGAAGCGGTAGATAAAGTCACCCTCTACCGAAATCTGGAGGCATTTGAGCATGCCGGGCTGGTCTGCCGTATGTACTTTAACGGCCAAGAAGCACTCTATGAACAGCGATTTACTGATCATCACCACCATCACTTAATCTGCACCAACTGTGGTCGGATCGAGGACGTCGCGGGCTGCTCAATTGAAACACCACGGACGGGGAGTGGCTTCAAAATTAACCACCACCATCTCGAGTTTTACGGCTTATGTCACGAATGCCAGCTCAAAAAGCAAGGCATTATCTAGCCGTTTTCTGTTTACTCCTGATTTCGGGGAATCAGCACGGAATCAATTACGTACACTACCCCATTACTCTGAGCAACATCTGGTGTCTCGATGCTGGCGTTATTTCCCTGAGAATCTGTCAACGTAACAATGCCATTGATCACGTTTATGGTGATCTGCTCACCTTGCAAAGTAGTCAGCTTCTGACCATTTCCCCCATCTTCCAGTGCTGAGAAGTGGTAAATACCAGGCACGACGTGATACTTCAGCACAGCCTGCAAGGCAGCACTGTTTGTCGGCTCGAGCCACTCAGACAAAGTGCCTGGTGGCAGCTTCTCAAATGCAGCATTTGTCGGGGCAAAAACGGTAAATGGTCCAGGAGTGTTAAGTGTTTCAGTTAAACCAGCTTGCTGGACTGCAGACATCAAACTGGTCAAGTTGGGGGCGTCAGCTGCGTTAACTGCAATCGGCCGAGAGGGCAGCATCATCGCTCCCCCGACGACGACTCCCTCTTCTGTCTGAGTGGAAGGGTTATCTAAAGAAGGATCCTCCACCGTTACCATTGAGGTTTCGGTTGGTGTCTGCGGAGGGTTCTGTGGCTGACAGCCGGAAAAGAGGAGTGCTACAGCAATAGCGCCTCCTATGATCATCTGGTTTTTTTTAATTGTAGGCATGACGTCCTTTCTTGCCCTCCTTCGGCAATGCTTTTATAGTTAATCGTTTTTTAAAGAAAGATTCTTGACGCTTTTGTAAGAGTGCTGCAAGAAAACCGCTACTCTGCCGCACTATCTCTCTTTTTCATGTTCCAGGATGCTTTGGGCAATCGGCTCCCCAAACTCTCTGAAACTAATAATAAACCCTGTATCGCCCGGGAACCGACCGATCACTCCTGCAAAGTATAAACCTGGTTGTTTCTTGGACTGATGATCCTGATCAATGTCAACGTGATGCTCTCTGTCCTCCACAACCTCATCTACCAGACTCGCCACTGGCTCAATATTCAGTAAGAAACCGGTACAGATGATGGGTTTTTCCGGTGAGCTAAGTTGCTTTCCGTCTTCACTTTCTAGGTAGTACCTCTCGCCTTCTTTATAAATCCGTTTAACCCGGAAGTGTTCGACAATGTCAACCAATCCTTCTCTCTCCATATCCTGCACAAACTTCATATTCTCTTTCCACAGGCAATCAATCGGCATGGGAATCTGGTACTCACGAGAAACTACCAATGTCACTTTCCGGCCGGGTCGGGCCAGTTGCATGACTACGCCGCTGGCGCCATTGGCACTACCGACGACAGTAATCTCTTTAGCGTCTATATCATCAAGATAGGGCAGCTTTGCATAGTGGATGTAGCAGCCTTCCATATCCAGGTCTTCATTTGGGGTGTAGTACATGCCTGCTGCCCAAACAACATACTTACTCGTCAGGTATCCGTCGCCGCGGAGGTTCAGCACAAACTCTTCGCGTTCCGGATTAAAAAACACATTTTCAACCGTGGTGTTTTTCTTGACCGGGATCTTCTTTACCTGTGCGACATAATCAAGATATTTTTGGTACATGAGATGACTTGGATGAGGAATGTTGGGGAAAACCTCTGAGGTGCGAACATTAGCAATCTCGTTATCATCCTTAGTCGGAGAACTTTCCGAAAGCAGATGTGTATCAGCCGGATAGTCCAGCCAAGCTTGTCCGACCTCACCACGGTCAACCACTAGGATATCTTCAGGATGAAAGCCAGCTTCAAGAAGGGCAGCTGCAACAGATAGACCACCTGGCCCGGCACCCACGATCACGACTGTGTAAAGATGATGTGACATACTCACCCATCCTAAAGTTGCAGGAACTCAAGATCAATTGGTAACTTCTCTGTGAGCTGTCTCCAGAGTTTTTCGGAGGTTGTCTGTTGAGGCTTTTTATAGAGGAGGTACGTCCCCAGTTTGGTCTGAATCTCTTCCTCGTCGCTCGGGTGAATGATTAAACGGACCTTTTGAAGCTGAGGAAACACTACCCGCAGGTAGAGCACTCTGCTTTCTCCTCTGTCTTCAAACCAAAACTGACTGACGTCGGACCAAAAGTAGTACTTCTCCCCCACCTTCACTCCTAAGGTAGTGATGGAACAGTTTAAGAATAAGGGTTTGGAGGTCATCAATAAAAAGTAAAGGCCGGACATGACTGTAAAGACCAGCGCCACCACAAACTCTCCAAGCAGGACTGCCACCAAGATACAGAAGAAGATAATCAGCGTCAGGTAGAGACGCTCAGTTCCCTGATGTTTCCGTTCGATCTTACTTGGTGCCCGCCATTCAAAAAGAATCTTTTCTTGTACCACGTAGCGATCCAAGCCCATCGGGTCCTGATAGTACTGCTCAGGAAACTGAGGTCGTTTCGCTCTCGTTGGCTGTTTTTCTTCGGGCATATCTAGATCGTAAACAAAAAAGACTTGGGAAGCAAGCTAAAGCGAAACCGAAGATTGTCTGTTCGGCCGAACTAGCTGCCCATCGGTCTTGGCGATCATCTCCGCAATAGCTCCCAGAAAAGAGTCCGGCGTATGGTCACTTTTAATAATATAGCCCAAGATACCTTTACTTCTCAGCTCTTCCTTCAGCCTGGCATGATCAAGGTTCGTCAGCATGACAGTCTGAGATGCTCTGCCCGGGATGCGCTCGATAAACTCAACCCCGCTCATTTCAGGGAGCATCACGTCCAGCAGAATAAGGTCAGTATCTTCGCCGGCGAGTGCTTTGAGGGCAGTTCTTGCTGAGGTCACCCAACGTACTTGGTACCCTGATTCCTGCAGAAGGTGGCTGTACAGCCTTCCCAGTAAATGATCGTCTTCAATAAGCAGAATGGAGTGAGGCCTGTGCATATGTGGAAGGAAAACTTGATGAGAGAGCCTTTGTCCCTCGAAGTAGCTGGGGTGCAGGTTGACGGGGAAGCTGCAGAATGAAGGTTGCACCCTTTCCCGGCTGTGAGCTGATCGAAATCTGGCCACCATGTAACTTTGCCAGTTGTTGTGCAATATAGAGGCCTAATCCTGTCCCGCTTTCCGGTGAACGGCGATAGGAGTTTTGAATAACGCCAAACTTTTGAAATAACTGTGCTTGATCTTGGGTGGATATGCCCGGGCCGTTGTCTTGGACCGCCACACTTAGCTGCTCATGGTTTCCGCCAACAGTCACTGTGATGGTACTGTCTTTGGGAGAAAACTTGACAGCATTACTCATCAAGTTATGAAGAACTTCAGTGATTTTATTGGAGTCAAAAATACAGAAGGTGTCAGCAAGGGCAACGTGCAGACGAAGTCGGACTTGCTTGCCACTGGCAAGTGGCTCGATCTCGTTGATGACCCGCTGAGTGATCTCTGCCAAAGATAATCGGTTCAGACGAAGTGGCAGACGGTGTGCCTCAAGTTGAGACAGTGTCAGCAAATCCCTGACTAACTCTAGTAGTCGCTCAGTAGCGGTATACGCAACTTGCAGATGCTCCCGGACAGTATCGGGCAATATCAGAGACGGTTTAAATAAGCACAACCACAAGTAACTGCGAATCGCAGTCATCGGTGTTCGCAGTTCGTGGGAGGCAATCGAGACAAACTCGTCTTTCATCTGATCAAGTTGATCGACATGTTGTAGGGCAAGGGCAATTTGCGGTGCTGCTACCATGCAGAAGTGAAGCTCCTCGGCTGAGAACGCGTCGCCGGAGTGTTTAGCACCCAAACAAATCCAGCCATTCACCACATGATGAACCTGGAGTGGAATAGCCACCATAATGTCTTGGCTGCGGAGAAAAGACTTGACCTCACCTTCAGGCAGCTCGTCATAAACAATCAACTGCACTGGTGCTGAGTCAGAACTTCCTTCTTGAGTCGAAAAAGATATTTTGGTTAAAGCGTGCAGCGTAGTGACCAGTTCCGAATGAGAGTCTTTTCCGATCAGAATACCTGTCCATCTCACCCCCAGCTGGGTACAAAAAAAGTTGTCGAGTTCCTGGAGTAAACCTTTCAGTGAAACTCCTCGAACAGTAATACCGGCCAGAATTTGGTGGGCTCTGTCCGGCTGAAAAGCCGTTTTGTAAAACGCGCGTTGAGTCAACCTCTGAATAAAAGTATTGAGAAAAGGAAAACTCAGGACAGCCCCAATCATCCCGACTGCCATGGCTGTGCGTTCCGACAACGCTGGAAGATATCCTTGCAACTGATGAAACATATCACTCAGAGCGAAAGAATACAGGACAGTGATGACACCAAGCGTAACAACGTAGGCAGTGCAGCGCAGAACAGCCAACCTTAGATCAAGGAGTCGATGTTTCAGCATCGCATAGCTAATGCACCCAAGTAGAAAGAGCGATGAAAGTGGACCAATAGCCACAAACTCAAAGCGTTGAAAAAGAGTGACTAAGAGAAAGTTCGTTGAGAAACCAATCAAAACTGCCACTGCTATTCCGAATAACACATACGCACTTTGTAGTCGGGCCAGTCCTTGCTGGAGCTTATAGGTACGGAAGATTAACCAAGTACTGAGCGTAGAAAGGACCAGGAAAGTCAGTCCATAGGCCTTCGCTGCAATACCGACCTCTAGATGAGGCTGTCCTCCTTCAAACCAATAGCGACGAAACATCAACGGTGTAAAGGAAAGAAGCATCAGCAGCACTGTCCATGTCCCAAAGACCAGCATGAGCTTCTTAATTTTTTGGTGCCAAGTTTGAGAAAGCTTGGAGGCTTTACTGATCGGAAAGTGCAAGGCGAAACGTAAAAAGAACCAAGGAATCGGAATAGTGACCATCATCACCACCCGGATCCAAAAGAATCGTTGTTCGAGCGAGAAATCTTGAAGCGATAGCCAGTTACTGACTGCCCATGCTGCCAGTAAAAAGCTGAACATCGAGATAGATTGGTGAGCCGGGTGATGAGGGTTTCGGCTATACACTAAGATCGCCATAGTCAAACAAGCTGCGGCGGTGAGAAAGGTAAGAAGGAGTGTCATAACGGTAAGGGTAAGGAAGATGCGTCACTTTCGTTTGAAGCGTCATTTGACGGCTGAGTCGATAGAGATAAAAAAGCTGTAGCCTGGGCAAACTCAAAGTAGGAGTTGGTGATGGCCAGCGCTTCTTCGACTCGTGTCGCTTGAGGAGTGGGTGGTGTTCGCTGAAAGTAGTGGCCATGGATACTCTCAGCCACGAGCTGGGTCGGCCGGATCGTCTCTGGCTGACTAATTACTCTGGCGGGCAGGCCCAGCTGCTTGATAACACGGTGGAGGGTCAGTTGCGTATTAAAAAGTTCCCACTCTACTTCGGGTAGGTGGTGTTGAACTGCGTGGTGAATAATGAACATCAGAGTCTGGCTGAGCTGGCCACGCTCTGGGATTCCCAAATGTTGGCAAATATGCTTGGGTGCGACGTTCAGACGAGTGATCTCAACGATCTTATTCTCAGGAACATCGGCCAGTTCCTGGCCAGCATCGTTGAGTTGGTAGTTGAGAGCGTTATTCGTAGGCAGAGAGCTGAGTAACTTCTCTCGGGCAGGAGTTGCCACTGAACCATCCCAGCCGATCGTATCGGCAAATGAGTAATCTGTGCTGCCCCGGGCGGCTCCGATGGAACCGACTAAATGTTTTGGGCCGGTAGGCCCTTCAGGAGTGGCAAAAGCAATTGCCAAAACATACTCAGGACGAAACGAGTGCGCCATCGCCAATAAGAGTTTCGCTTCTAACTGCGCTTTCGCTTCGGCCACGTGGTTGAGATAGTTTTTGGAGCTGGGCGTCTCCCCTGCCTCTTCCACAATGTTCTCTGCAATAAGCTGCGTCTGCAAAAGATCCGTAGCATAGACCTGCATTGCCATATCGACTACCAACGCTCGTAGTCCCGGATCAAAACTGGAAAGAAGTCCTGACCAGACTTCCAGTTGCGGAGTGACTTGAGTAGTAAGAATGCGGTGGCCCATGTACTGGTACGGAACTTGCCAGTATGGAACATCAAAACGGTGAAACTCGGGGACTTGGATAGGAGAAAGTGGGTGAGAAGCTATTTGATGGAGGCGTTGGTGAAGTTCTAAAATTTTTTTTGAATTTCGGGTGTTAAAAGATCTAGAAATGTTTCTCCATCTGTCCAGCTCATTTATGAGTTTGGTCAGTTGCCCTTTTATTATTGATCTTTCTTTTTTTTGAACTTTCTCCCCTAGCTCAAAATACCCAGCACCTCCCCCCTCCACATGTGGAGCTTCCCTCACCACTGGTCGGTGTTCATAGCGCGGCATGATGCTTCAGCAAAGTCACTACAATTACTGTAATTACTACAATTCTCTATTTGGTTTAGATTTCTACTTGCCTGAGAACATTATAGAAACCATATCAATGTGCATCAAATATGCACAGAAAACTGTTGCATCCAGCCAAACAGAGCATAAAGGGAAAACGATACTCCCCTTTTTTAGTAGTACATCACTACTCGGAGGAACATCCACATTCGAGGGAAGAAAATAATTAAGCCAACGATTGCAGCGACGATTGCCAAAATAAGAACAGCTCCTGCTGCCACATCTCTGGCACGTTGACTTGACTTGTACGGCAGACCAAGCTCGTCACGCATACAGTTGCAGACTTCTTCAATAGCAGTATTGATCAGCTCAGCAGACAGTACTAAGCCAATCATCACAATGACGAGGATCCACTCGAGCAAACTAATCCGAAAGAAAAGCCCCAAAAACAGGACCAGGACCGTCAGGAAACCATGGACTCGCATGTTGCGTTCCTGAAAACCACTGGCAATCCCTTTGCCGGCGTAGGTAAAACTCTTCAGAACTTTATACAGAAAGTGCGCCATTACTTTCAGTGTACGGGAAAACAAGCGGCAAATTCAATGCCAAATTAGATAGCTAATTGAGTTCTTCTGATCCTGAGATCGGAACTCCGGATGGTACCGGAGAGATTTCGATCATGTCTGGAGACTGCTCGACGGGAGCAGGACTCTGATCCAGATTTTGCATCAACTGTGGCTGACAGGCAGTAACCAAAAAACCCAGAACGACTGAACCACCAATGATGACCAGGTGAGGATTAATACCGGAGGTTTGTTTACGTTTGCTCGCCATGTGTTCACTTTCCGCGCATTCTTCAGTACTGAAGTGCAGCTCTCCAAGATCTCTTCAGTTCATCTTACCCCAAAATCGCCGGCGATAGGAAGGGGCTGAACACTTCAGCCCCTTCCTCGAAGTATCGTGAGGGGGTACAGATTCTGGATATTCTCCAAGAGACCTCACAATGTTACTGGGTTCGGAGAGCAAACATTATCAAAACATAATACTGCCCCAACTTAAGAAAATCCTAAGAACCACGTAACATCCGCGCGGGCATGGAATACTGGAGAGTTATGAAACTTTTGGAAAACGGAGGTTAACACGGGTTCCTACCCCCATCGTACTGGCGACCTGAATATGACCGTCTGCATTCTCCACAAGCTTATGAGCAATCGTTAAACCCAGACCAGCTCCTCTTGTCGACGAACTATCAAAACGTTGTACCCGGTAAAACCGATCAAAGACATGCGGCAGATCTGCCGCGGGAATACCCACGCCAGTGTCCTCAATACTTGCCAGGACAGTACGGCCTTTCTGGTTGGTGGTAATGGTGACACTACCACCTTTGGGGGTGTACTTGATCGCATTATCCAACAAAATCAAAAAGAGCTGCTTCATTTGATCTGGCGTAACATGTACCAGCAACGGATCTTTGGAGAGTTGGGTCTTGAGGGCGATATGTTTGTCCTTGGCTAAAGGCTGCATCTGTTTGACTGACTCAGCCCACATTTGGTTAAGATCTATCAGCTGGCGTCCTACCAGCTTATCTTGATCGTCACGCACTAAAGTCAGCAGGCCATCGACAATCTCCTGCATTCGTCTGACTTCTTGCTGGACACTTTGCAAGGTCTCTTTGACGGGTGCTGGTAATCGTTTATGGGTCTTCTGCAGAGCAACAATCTCCATCGAGATGGTTGTTAGGGGTGTCCTCAACTCATGTGAAGCATCTGCAGCAAACTCTTCTTGGCTTTCGACATTCTCCCGGATCGAACGCAAGCTGGCACCGCTCAAAAAGTAACTGGCGACACCAGCGCCGATCAACAACGCAATGTTGACCATTAACAGCCGTTGCTTGAAGGCCAGATCAAACTGCTCAAGTCTTTGTCCGAGTAAGCTCGACACTAACTGGCGCTCGGTAATTCCGGCCCGTGATTCAAGTACACTGAGCACTCGATCCACGGCGTAGCGCTGAGCATTCAAGGCGGCAATTGAAAAAAGAATCACAATACAGCCACTGATTCCCAAGTACAGCAGCGTCAACTTCAAGCGCGCTCGATCAAACTGGGTAGACAAAAATGACTTGGGAGTAGGCATCTGCCTCATGGTTTTTTCTCCAGCTCATCAGTTAAGGTGTATCCTCTCCCTTTGAGCGTCTTTAGCAGCTGTTTTTGACCGGGAAATGCTTTGTCAATTTTAGCGCGGACATACCCGATATAAACATCAGCAACGCCGGACAGCGGATCGATCTGGCTATCCCAGACGTGCTCAATTAGCTGGGTTTTGGTCAGCACCTGGTGCGGATGACGAAGAAAAAGCTCGACCAGGGCATACTCTTTCGGTGTCAGATTTAAAATCTTGCCAGTGCGAGTCACTCGTTGGGTGGCAGGATCCAACACTAAAGTGTCGAGCTGGAGGACTGGTTGCGCTTGGCTTGGACTCCCCCGCCGAAGCAAGGCACGAAGGCGAGCAAGCAGCTCTTCAAAGTCAAACGGTTTGACGAGATAGTCATCTCCACCGATATCCAATCCCTTCACTTTGTCCCGGGAAAGATCGCGAGCAGTTAAAAAAATAATCGGTGTTTTGACTTCCTCTTGACGAAGTTTTTCTGTTAACTCGAAACCATTTATCTTTGGCAAGCCGACATCCAAGATCAACACGTCATAGCTTTCGACCGTTGCCTTCTCGTACCCTTCTTCACCGTCAAATGCTACATCCACAGCGTAGCGCTCCGCTTCCAGTGCTTTTTTGATGGACAGAGCCAACTTTTGTTCATCCTCGACAATCAATAGCCGCATATCACCTCGTCAGGTAATCCTACACTACTGCAAATAAGCCTGGCAGAACAAGGAAGGTGTAACTCCTTCTTTTGGCCGGAGAAAAAAACATGTAATCTTAATGGTAGTATGAATTTTCTTTCGGGTACTTTTTTACGGCTACAGCGAGTACTTCCGCACTTACGTGGACGTGCAGACCATTCAAAGGGTGCCTCGCTTCTGGAGATCATCATCGCCACCGGAATTGTTGGCTTAGTCATGACGAGTACTGTGGCTATCATGACGGTCTCGTTAAAGACGACCAGTCTCTCCCGCAACAAATCTGTAGCCACCAAGTACACCCAAGAAGGTATCGAGTACTTTCGCACCCAGCGCAACATCATGGGCTGGGAGACTTTCTTTGAGACCCTTAACTCAGGTGGAGTGACTTCAGAATACTGTATGGCTACGTTGCCCTACACGGAGACTGGTGGCTTAGAGGAACTCCCGAATAGGCCATGTACTTCATCGGAGTTTGTGGACGAGAATGATGTCTTTCAACGCTATGCAGAAGTTACTACAGATATCAGCGGGGAGAACGGAAGTGTCCATGTCACCGTCTCCACTGTCTGGGAAGATAACGGCCGGGAGCTCACGTCTACAGCCACGCTCGAATTAGGAGATATTTATGTAGCTTCCAACTTTGAGCTGACCTTCCCCTCCCCTCAGATCCCCACGCCTGTTCCGACACCTTCTCCGGTACCGTCACCGGATCCTTGTGAGGTAAACATTGTCCAAGGAAAGACCACTTCTCAGTCTTCTTCTCCAATAACTCCCGGTGCTTCTTCACTTGCTGCCGACGGGAATACGGATGGTGACTGGAACAACGGCTCAGTCAGCCATACCGCTGAAGAGGCGAATGCATGGTGGCAAGTCGACTTAGGCCAGTCTTACAATCTTTCTGATGTTGATATTTATAATCGTACAGATGGCACTACCGCTACTCGCCTCTCGAATTACCATGTTTTGATTTCCGAGTTTCCATTCATTTCCACTAACTTAGCTACCACCATCAGTTCTTTCGGGGTAGATGATTTTCACCAGACTACTACTGCTGGTAGTCCCACCACAATTGCCGCTAACACTACCGGTCGTTACTTGCGTGTCCAACAAAGCGGCACGAACTATCTGCATATGGCTGAAGTCGAGGCTTTCGGCTGTGCCACCGATTCGTATTCAAATGTTGCACTTAATAAATCGGCTGCTCAATCTTCTACAAACTCAGGTGCAGATGCTTCCCGAGCCGTGGACGGCAACACCAACGGAAACTGGGCCGGAAACTCAGTCAGTCACACCAATAGTGACGCCAATGCCTGGTGGCAAGTAGACCTAGGCGCGGTCTACGACTTGAGCCATATCAATATCTACAACCGCACTGATTGCTGTGGAACTCGTCTCTCCAACTTCTATATCTTTGTTTCCGATGTTCCTTTCACTTCTACCAACTTGAGTACTACTCTCGCTCAGTCTGGCGTATCCAGTTACTACATAAGCGGCGCAGCTGGGTCTCCGACGCAACGGGCCTTTGGTAGAACCGGACGATATGTACGTATCCAGCTGAGTGGGACTGACTACCTTCATATGGCTGAGGTGGAAATTTATGGAAAGAACCCTGGCGGATCACCAGGTCCTTCACCGTCACCGACACCTAGCCTAGCTGGTTACTGGAAGTTTGATGAAGGAACGGGTAGCACTGTGGCTGATTCCAGCAGTAACGGAAATACCGGTACCTGGTTAGGTTCTGGCGTTCACTGGGCAGTGACTGGCCTCTTGCGGTCTGCTGGTAGATTTAATGGCAGCGGTGACACGCTTAATATTGGGACCAGAGACAGTTTGAACTTTGGCAACAATGGTCCCTTTACGTTTGAAGGCTGGGTAAAACCGTCCACCTTGGTCGACTATGCTGGCTTTATCAGTAAGGATGCGTCGAGGAATACTCCGTATTCTTACATGACTGCCTTTATGGCAAACGGACGGATGGTTGCGTATAACGGGAGTGCTTGGGCAGATCTCTGTCCGGCAGGTTCTGTTCAGGTAGGAGTCTGGCAACACGTTGCCTTTTCCTATAACGGCACAACGCTCACCGGGTATATCAATGGTAGCTCTTGTGGCTCCATATCCTTCACCTATGTCGATAATCCCGCCCATACGGTCGTAATTGGGAGTTGGTACAGTCCCTCCTCAGTTTATGACTATATTGGAACGATGGATGAAGTGAAGATATATCGGGGAGCATTGACTGCTGATGAGATCTTGGATGAGTACGACTCTTCTGCTGACACTATGTTGGCACCGACGGCGGATTGGCCATTTAGTGAAGGAAGCGGAACCACGGTGGCTGATATCACCGGCAATGGCCACAACGGTACTTGGAGTGGCAGTGGCACACGCTGGACCACAGCCGGAGTCTCCGGAAATGCTGGTATCTTTAACGGCACCAACGATACTATCTCAGTACCACTAGCCGGTATCTACGATAACTTCACTCTTGAGATGTGGGTCAATCCTACCGGCACAATTACGCTGAACAGTGAAGCGACCAGTGGAACCACCGGAATATCTGGGCAACGCTATGCTTGGTGGAATGGAAATCCTGGTACAACGGGTGCATCAGCATTACTTTCTGTAGGGACAAATGGGCTATCAGTCTACGAACACGCTGCCAACTACATGCCGCCACTGGCAGTGTCATCCAATGGTGTAAGTGGCTGGAAACACGTAGCAGTTGTCTACAAGAGTAAAGTTCCCTCGATTTACGTCAACGGTGTTCTGGTCCGGACTGGACTTACTTCTCCACGCACAACGGTTGAGCCATTTGCTGGCGGTGTAGCTGCAATTGGCGGAGGCGCCTATGGATACTTTTCGGGTAAAATTGACGAGGTAAAGCTCTACGATTACGCCCGTTCTGCCAGCCAAATTGCTGACTCATACAGTGCCAACGCCGGCTCCGGCTCTCAGGCTTTCGATCCCGTTGCGAAGTGGTCATTCAATGAGGGGACAGGTACTTCGGTCGCTGACTCCAGCGGTAATGGAAATACAGGGACGTGGTTTGGCTCTGAGCCTCACTGGGGATCTCTTGGGGTTTCCGGTGGAGCCGGGCGTTTCACCTACAGTAATGGTGTCAACATTGCGGTTTCCAGCACTCTCAATATGGGAAATAACGGTCCATTTTCGATCGAGGGTTGGGTGAGGCCTAACTTATCTGACTATGCTGGCTTTGTTAGCAAGAATACCAATCGATTCACACCGTATGCCTTCATGTCCGCATTTATGAAAAACGGACGCCTGATGATCTACAACACTACCATAGGCTGGATACAGGTCTGTCCACCCGGATCTGTCAGTGCCGGGACTTGGCAGCACGTAGCTCTTACGTATGACGGCGCGACTGTCCGTGGGTATGTTAATGGCAGCTTGTGTGGCTCGAATACTTTTTCTTACACCGACGTAAGCACGGCGAATGTCAACATTGGGAGCTGGTACAGCGGTGTTAATAACTACGATTACTTGGGCCTGATGGACGAGATCAGTTTCTACAACTACGCCCGTTCAGCCAGTCAGATAGCGACGGATGCTAGCGCCTTTACTCCACCTGCTGATACCTGGGCCTATCGAAGACCGATTACGATCGCCAATAGTACCGGCACTACTCTGACGAACTATCCAATCCTAATAACGATGGATACCACCTCCCTAATCAACGCAGGCAAGATGAATGGTGACTGTTCAGACTTACGTTTTAGTGATGGTTCGAGTAAGTTGTCTTACTGGCTTCAGGAGGGTCAACTCTCCTGCATCGCAACCACTAAAAGTGTCTGGATTAAGGTGCCGACCATCCCTCCCTCAGGAACTACCATCTATGCCTACTACGGAAGTCCGGGAGCGGATGGGGAAAGTAATGGGAGTAATGTTTTTGAGTTTTTTGATGACTTTAATGGTGCAGCCCTAGATACCACAAAGTGGACAGCAACTGGCGCCAACAGTATCACCAATGGCTCTCTAATCATTACCACAGGCGCAGTGTATTCCAATAGCCCGGTAGCTTCCACCACTCAAAACCGCATGTTCGAGATGCATGCAGCCTGGGCAGCAACCCAAACTGCCTACGCAGGAATCCAGATTTCCAACGCCCAATCTATTGCAGGAAGCAATGGGAATTCTAATAAACTGGCCATGTTTATGTCTGCTGGAACAATTGCTCAAACAGCTTGGGGAGCAACGGGGGTAAGTGCTAGTTACAATATTGTCGCTGGTACAGCCTTATATACCCCCACTGCAAATACCTACACTCTTACGGGCTTTGGGTACTCACCTTCAGCCTTAAGCTTCTTTGGCAATCGCGCCCAAGTAGGTACTTACGCAAATACCGTTCAGTATGCTCCCTACCTTATCCTCGGCTACTTCACAGGATCTGCTGCAGGAACCACTGATGGGACAGACCTTTCGGTTAACTTCGTGATCGTTCGTCAATACGTGACTCCGGAACCAACCCCGGCCTGGGGAACTGAGACATCCGGCAGTTGGAGCGGACTGTAAGGGACTGTTTAGTTAGCCACCTGGGCCGAATTGCTGGCTACGGCTGACTCTGTTGCATTCTGGGGGTTTCGCAATCTGGTCAACTCATCTTGGACCCACTGATGGACAACACCCCAATTATTGAGTCCTTCTATGGAAGTAACTATACTCTGGCCGTCGGGACTGCGGCCAATAGTCAAGACGTTATCATCGCTTAGTGCCCCAGAAGTAATCTTGTATTCACTTAACTCGTCCTTGTAGCGCAAGAAGTTCTGCATGTCTGCCAACGTGTAGTCGGTCTTGAGGTCCTCGGTCAGGCTAGTGACAAAGGGAATAATCTTGGGGAAGAAGTCCAACCGGAACACCTTGTCACGAACAGCCAAGATCAAGTTTCGCTGCCGGGCAGCACGCCCGAAGTCACTGCCGTCTTGAGCAGAATGCCGTGAACGAACATACTTCAAGGCTGTCTGGCCGTCCATATGCGTAATCCCCTGATCAAAGTGAAGATGTTCGTAGCGGCAAGGGAAGGCTTGTTCCTGCACCGCAGCAGACATCGTGGCGTACATCTTCAACTCTTCTTCAGAATGGCCGCAAGGATCGTCCTCCTTGCCCTCCAAGGGATAGACGTAGTCATCAAATGTTTTCTCGACATTGACATCTACCCCACCGAGTACGTCAATGGACTTGCGGAAGCCAGCAAAGTTGATCGTCACAAAGTTATTAACGTCTAAACCGGTGGCTTGTTTGACCGCGTACTTGGCAAGCTCACCACCTCCCGCAGGACCGGTGAACTGCTCCGGTTTATAACGATAGCCACGATCATCAGAGCCAATTGCATATGCAGCATTAATCTTGTAGCCGGTCAACTTGTCACCGCTGACCGGTAACTCTACCCAAAGGTCGCGTGGCAAGGAAAGCAAAGTAATTGTCTTGCTAGGTGGATCGATGATTACGATCATCATTGTGTCAGTGAGTAAGCCACCTTGATGGCCACCACCACCATAACCCATCAACAGCGCAACGTGTGGCCTTCCCCCATTGAAAGTGTCCGGAATTGGGGAACTGGTCGGGGTAGGACTAGGACCCTTGAACCGGGAAACGACCGAAACCTTGTTATACATTCCATAGATAAAAACCGCTCCGGCCACCACCAGAGCTAAACCAAACAAACCAACGGCAATAAGTACTTTTTTCCACATAGGTATGGCTTCCTTTAGTACGGTCGGAGGTGTTACTGGAGTTGGAATCGAGCCTTTTGCAGTTTTTGAAAGGCTTCTTCGTGAACGAGATTTACTAGGCATGGCGAGATTGAAATATATCCATCAGTAAGCGCCCGAACATCATACACCTGATCGAGTGTTTTAGAGAATACCCGACCGGAATCTGCGTAGCTGAAGTGGCCCGATTCTCCCGAATGCTTGAACGGCTGATCGTAGACTTGGCGGACGTCTTCGATTAACCGAGTCACTTTGACTTGCGTCGTTGGTTTCTGGGGGAGATTGATATTTAAAAACTGTGCTCCCCACAGTTTTTCCTTGATACATTGACGAAGTAAACGGTCAATGACCTTGCCGGGGTACTCCAAGTACTCGACGATAGAATGCTCTTTATCATGGTGCATGGTATAAAACTCAGGTGGTAAATCCCAGCTGACCGCAATGGCCTGCTTGGTTAACTGTCGGACCAATGAGCCAATGGCCGCATTGACCGTCCCCGAGTTGGCCAGCGTCGCTCCTAAGTTGGCTCCCCAGTTGATTCCAGAGATAACCACGTCAAATGGCTCAATTTCAAAGTTGGCTAATAACTCGATCGTATCCACCGGCGTTCCCTCTACCCAAAAAGCAGGAATCCCATCCACTTCTGCTCTTCCCCAATTAAAACCTGTGGCAATCGAGACCTTGCCCCCGACTCCACTCTGCTGGGCGACTGTTCCGGCGATCGTCAGGTCAAAACCCTCTCGCAGGAAGTGAGCTAAGAGGCGAGTCCCATGAGACTGGTAACCGTCATCTCCTGTCAATAAAATTCGTGGTCGATGCGTGGTAGACATATCGCTCAATTGTATCGAGCTAATCTTTTTTTAACAGCCGCTCTTAAGATCCGAGCTTGTACCTGAGAACTAGCCTGCTCACATCTGGGAGGTATGGCTTTTGATCTTATTCGGTATAATAGGGGTAAAGCTCGCAGAAAGAGAGAAGGGATGATTGTGAAAGGATTCATCGATTTTATCCGAGAGCGGGGCGTTGTCGGCCTGGCTGTCGGTTTCATTATTGGAGGTGCGATCACCAAGTTGGTCGGCTCAATCGTCAATGACTTAGTGAATCCGCTGTTGGGAATTCTGTTAGGGGCCGTGGGTAATCTTGATAGCTACTCCATCCAGGTCGGGGGCGCACAGTTAATGTATGGCCGCTTTATTGCTAGTTTGATTGACTTTCTGATTATCGCTTTTGTCGTCTACGTAGGCGTCAAGCTACTGAGACTGGAGAAGATTGATCGTAAAAAAGACGCCGTGACGACAGCATCGGCAAGCGAGTCTAAAGGATCTAAAGAAAAAGCCTCCAAGTCCTCAAAATCCCCCACTAAGCGGGGAAAGCAAGCTTCGAAAAAGTAACCCAATAATGCTATCCTGAATAGCTATGTGGTTGTTATTCAGTGCTGCCTCAGCCGTTTTTGACGCGGGCAAACATATCCTGTCCAAGCAAACTCTTTCCAGGGACAAAGTCCATCCTGTGACGGCGGCTTGGGCGTTGGCGTTCTTCTCCCTACCGCTGACTTTTCCCCTTGCACTTTGGAACTGGCCGTTTGCCCTGGATCAAGCCTTCTGGCTGGCAGCCAGCATCGCACTCGCCATGGATTTCGTTTCCATGTTGATGTATGCCAAAGCTATTCAGTCCTCTGATATCTCGCTCAGCATTCCGATGTTAGCCTTTGTTCCGTTGTTGCTACTGGTTTCGGGCTATCTGATCAATGCAGAATCACCCACACTCTTGGGAATTACAGGCGTATGTATGATCGTAGCCGGAGCGTACTTCCTCCATTTCGACTATCGACGTATTCACCCCCTCCAGCCCTTCTTTGCAATCTTCAAAGATCAAGGGACCGCATTGATGTTTGGGGTCGCGATTATCTGGGGAATCAGCTCAGCCCTTCATAAACGGGCCATCGTTCACTCTAACCCGTTCTTCTATACCGGCTTTAGTGCCGTAGTGTTAACCGTGGCCCTGACTCCATTAGCTGTAATGTTCGGACGCAAAAGTTTAATCAAGGCTTGGCGAAAAAAGCAACTCAAACACTTGGCAGCAATTGGTCTGTTTGACGGCGCAGCCATCCTGATGGAGTCTTTAGGACAAAGCATTGCCTACTCTGCCTTTGTACTGGCGATCAAGCGAACCGGGATTATGTTAACTGCTATCGGTGGCGCTGTCTTTTTCCATGAGAAGATCAAGGATCGTTTGCTACCGATCGGCGTTATGCTAGTCGGAGTGTTGGCAATCGCGGTCTCAAAGTTTTAATACCCCAGTTATTGAAACATGCCTGAGATGTGAAAAACCGGTCACCTTGTGAGTGCCGGTTTTCTTGGGTCGGGTTGATTCAACTAACGGAAACGAAGCCAGTAGCTCCATGACCGCCGCCCGTAGCGGAGCGCAGCACGTGCATCCCGTTGAATCAGCCACTTAATGTACGCGTCCATTTTTTCACCTCACAAGAAGACTATTGGACGGACAAGCAAGAATTATACATATCCGATATGTAGAAACAAGAAGCATTTTCAGTTGACAACATACCAATTTTCTTTTGGGTTAAAACTGTCTAGGACGAAAAAACGTCGGACTAAAAAAACTTTTTGGCTTTGAAGTAGGCAGCGATACAGATGCTGCAAGTAAAGACATTTTGATAAATCAGTTCCTCTAACTCTTCAGGTGTAAAAAGAACTACTTCCAAGAACTCTGCTTCATCCTCGTTGGGTTTTGCCACTTTAACGCAGTTTCTAGCTAGTAGGACATGCGCGGTGGTAATCAAACGGTGAGGAGCGGGCTGAGTGTCGCCGATGTACTGCCAGTCTTTGCAGCCAAAGCCAGTTTCTTCCAAAAGCTCTCTTTGGGCAGCCACGATTGGATCTTCATCCGTACCGGCTTCTGTCTGATCAATCGCCCCACCGGGAAAGTCCCAACTAATGGTGTTTAATGAGGGCCGAAACTGCCGCACCAGAATTAGTTTCTTACCTGGAGTCAGCGCTACCACAGTGACACCATTGGATTCCTGGGCTAAGTAGTAGTTGTGGTAGAGCCTACCATCCGGGAGCTGATAATCGCGCGCCTCCACCGACATCCACGGCGACTCAAAGAGCCTTCTCCTTTGGAGCTCCTGCCAGCGGAGGTGGGAGTCGGGGACGTTTTTTTTCATAGTTTGCGTTCTTACTTCTTAAACAAACTTTGTCCAGTCATTTGCTCAGGCTGAGACAGCTTCATTGCTTCCAAAATAGTCGGTGCGATATCTGACAGTCCACCACCTTTCCGTAAGGTAGGGTGCAGCGTTGTGTGAATGAAGATACACGGCACCGGGTTGGTGGTGTGGGCAGTATGGGGTTCACCTGTCTCTGGATCACGCATTCTCTCAGCGTTGCCGTGATCTGCTATCACCAGTAGTGCTCCGTCTCGTTTCAGAACAGCCTCTACTAGTCGGCCTAGCTCACGATCAACCGTCTCAATGGCGGTGACGATGGCTGGCTCATTGGCAGTATGGCCGACCATGTCAGGGTTGGCAAAGTTAATAAACATAAACTTCGCTTTATCTAACCGTTCAATTGCGGCGTCGCAGATCTCCCGTGCTCGCATCTCCGGGGCTTCATCGTGAGTCTTCACTTTCCGGCTAGGGATCAAGACGTCTTCCTCACCTTCATAGGGCTCTTGACGTCCACCGTTCAAAAAGTAGGTGGCATGAGGGTACTTCTCGGTCTCAGCAACCCGGACTTGAACTAAGCCTGCTGCGGCTACCACGCTGCCCAGAGTTTGGGAGATCTCTTCCGGCGTATAAGCCACAATTGCCTTGATCTCTTTGCCGTAGTTAGCCATGGTCACAAAGCAGAGGTCGCGGTCCTCAGCCAGCTCGCCGATCTTGATTGAGAGTTGTTTGGCACGATCCGAGCGGAAGTTCGTGAAGATGATCGAATCATGGTCTTTCACTTCAAGCACACCATGCTGCTCAGTCTGGAAGACCATCGGTTCCATGTGTTCGTCAAAGACTTCCTGGCGATACCACTCCCGGATGATCTGAGAAGGCTTAACGCTGGTGTCATAGACGTGATCTGCTTCCCCGCTAAAGATGGCCTTAAATGCCTTATCTGTTCTGTCCCAGTTAGTATCTCGATCCATCGCATAGTAGCGTCCCATCACAGAACCGATTGCACAGCCATCGACAGCCTCGACTACTTTTTCCAACTTCTCAAGTGAGTCAGTGCCAGCCGTCTTCGGGGAGTCGCGACCGTCGAGGAAAGGGTGAACGACGATCTGTTTGACACCAGCATTCTTAGCAGCTAGAAGAGTTTCGATAAAGTGATCCTCATGCGAGTGCACCCCTCCGGCAGACAGCAAACCGATAATATGGAGAGTGCTGTCATTCTCTACTGCATGACGAAAAGCCTGTGCCATGGCGTCGTTATGGCTAAACGCGCCTGTCCGAGCATCTTTAGAGATCCGGACCAGATCTTGATAAATAACTTTTCCAGCCCCGATCGTGGTATGGCCAACTTCACTGTTTCCCATTTGACCGCTGGGAAGTCCTACATCTTCTCCGGAAGCCTGGAGTGTCGTAAATGGATACTTCTTGACCAAGGCGTCGTAGTTGGGGGTTTTTGCCAGGGCAACGCCGTTGTGTTCCAAAGTCTCCTCGAGTCCCCAGCCATCCAGTACCACCAACACCATCGGACCCGTTACTTTTGTCATACTACTCCTTTTGATGCTCTTTATGAAAAGCTCAACCACGTCTTTGCCCAACTCAAAAATCGCTTCAATTATTCTACAGATTTCTCCTAAAACAAGTCAGTCATCACTCCACGAAGGAGCACAAATTGAAGCAAGAATGGGTTTCCCAGTGGGATGTTTCCGATTTCTTCTCTGCAGCAACTTTTCTAGTACTGCTTTAGCCAGTCGTTCAGCTGCACGAGTTCTTGGGCTTGATCGACGATAATGGTATTGGCCAGTGATTTGATCTCCTCCCTAGGAGTGATCTGGAGAACAGCCCTGGCCAAACGTAAAGCTTCCTGGTGATGATCCATCATGCTCTGGATATAGAGCCTGTCCATTTCTCTGCCTGAGAGCTGACTTAAGTCCGGCATCATCTGCATATAGTCTTTGTCGCCCGGATATGTCTTTCCAAACCAGAGCTGGTAAAAACCGATTAAGGCCCACACCTCTTTGCTCTGTTCATCAATGACCTTTTGGGCAAACTGTTTTAATTCTGGATTGTCGCTATGCTCCACAATGTACCGCGAGGAGTCGATCGCCTCCTGGTGATGTGGAATCATCTCCAGCACGAACTCTTCTTCACCCTTACTTGGTGGCAGATCTTCCTGTTGTTCTTCGCCAGCTGGAGTTTGTGCTGATTGTTTGGAACCCATACCCCATTTTTTGAGCCCGAGACCCGTCAGAAGTACCACCACAATCAATAGCGCCAGCCAAAAAGCCCTTGGCTGTTTCAGCGCGATCTTTGGCGTCTTTTTGTGTTGTGAAGATTTTTGGGCAGCTTTCTCTTGCATACTTTCCTTTGACGACTCCGTCCTTTGCGCCATCTCTATTTTATGTCTATACTATCAGAAGATCACTCGTTGGAGGAATGGCTATGAAAACCAAAACACTTCTTGCAACAACCCTTGTGGGCATAAGTTGCTTTCTTCTGGCAGGATGTCAGCCAGCTACTCAAGAAGCAGCTCCTTCTCCTAGCCCGGTCAGTACTATTCCTTCGACCATTCCTGAGACCAGTATTGTTCAGGGTGAGATCTGTGGCAAGCTGCCGGCCGATGTGGTTGCCTCAGTCACTGGCATAAAGGTGGATGCGCCATCGGTCACCACTATTGAGTCAACCACTGGTGCAAAACGTCATATCTGTGCCTATCCTAAAACAGGAACTCCTGATGAAAACGTCGTCTTTGTCAACGTCACGTTCCGCAGTGATACTACTCCTGATGCCTTCCAACAACTCTGGGCTAATCAGCAACAAGCACAGCAAGCATTTTTCCAGCCAGTCACCGGCGTAGGTACAGAAGCCTTCATGGGCCAAGTAGACAACCAGCCTGTGATCTATATGCTCGTGCCAGAAGCACAGTACTGGATCAAGATGGGTGACGCTTCTCTGAGTGCTGCCCGCCAGACTGAGTTGGTCCAGCGGCTGGCCCGCAGTATTGCCGGACAAGAATAACTATCCCCAACTCTCTAGCCTGGTATCCCCAATCGGAACGTGCGCAACTAGCGCGGGCTGACCACCTCCTCAAAAATTTGACCGTCACGCGCCCCGCGCGGGGCGGTCATTTTGTTTATATGGGACTTTAAGTCGTCCCAGCTAGAGAAACTAAAACCCAAATTCTAACCAGGTCGTCATCGCCAGGAACGCAACATATACTGAGACCAAGATCATGCCTTCTTTGACGCTCAATCGATGCTTAGTACGACAGAACCACCAGAAGATCACGAAGCCTACAGCAAGTAAAACAATAATCGGGATCAGTGGCTGCGTCACAAAGATCGTGCCCTGTGTAGCCAACACTAATACTGACCACAGCAAGGTATTCATCGTTGCTGATCCGACATAGTCGCCTAAGACAATCTCACGCTTGCCGCTCAACGCGGCCCGAACAGCCAGACTGAACTCAGGCAGGTTGGTACCCAGTGCCATAATTACCATACTGACTAAAAAAGGATGTAGGTGTAAGTGCTCAGACAGAGAGCTGACGCTGCGGATAGAAACTTGGGTCGCTAAGAACAGAACAATCACAGACACAAGCACTTTACTGATCTCCACCAAAGGATTCATCTTGGTGTGATTTTTGATAACCCGTGTGATCCGCTCCATCAGGGTCATTTTCTTGGAGAAGATGACGACAAATGTCAGGTATAAAAATAAGGTCAGAATACCTTCTCCCAGTTGGACTCGTCCGTCCAGTAAAGTCAGAAGCGGAGCTGCTAATGTGGCTAAAATCAGGATCAGGAAACCGCCTTGCATTTGGGACTGCAAGCGAATACC
Organism: Patescibacteria group bacterium; assembly: GCA_019454415.1. Taxonomy (GTDB): domain Bacteria; phylum Patescibacteriota; class Microgenomatia; order UBA1400; family PJMF01; genus UBA924. The sequence goes on from JACFOI010000006.1 coordinate 33,712, forward strand.
TTTGCTGATGATGGCAAGAAAGGGAACGACTAAAAAGACTAAGAAGATCTGCCCGCCAATCAAGTTGCCCATCGATACTTCCGGCTGCTGCAGTACCAAAGAGTTCATCAAGACGGCGATCTCAGGGAAAGAAGTTGCGGTTCCCAATAAAAAGAGTGAGAGCGTGAACTGAGAGATACGGAGGGACTTGGAGAGCTTCTCAATGGCTCCGAGGAGCACTCCGGCACCCAGCCAGACAACCACGAAAGAAGCACCTAAAAAAAGAATGTCCTGGATAACAATCGAGGGCAGCATTAGGAAAATATATCAGTTTCCGCAGCTCATTTGAATACTCTCTGAGAAGCCTGAATAATCTTGGTCACTTCGACAGTCGGCACACTGTGCCTGAGCATATCTGACAAAGTAGTTCTTGGTATTTTCAAAGTCCACAATAATCTTTTCTTCGTTGGTCTTGGAGCGGTTCCGGCGTTCGTTATAGATGTCGTTTTTGCCAGCAGCTGAGCCGACTTGGAACCAATAGGAGTTGGCGTTCTGAGCGTGGTCAAAGACAATCTCCGCCGGCCACTTGCCGTCTGCTTTTTTCGTGCCACAGGTTAAGAGACGCGGTTGACCTGGAGCATCGAGAGAAACATTCGTGTTGATCCGAAAGATCACGTTTGAGGCTGGGGCAGTCAAGGTGACCGCATTGGCACTGGAGGTATTTTCTTGGTTAACTTGCAGAGCGGCGGTCATTTCATATTGAGCTCCTGCAGCAGCTTTATCAAAGCTCCATGTTTGACCGTCACCAGCCGGAATGCGAGCCACCACCGCATACTGGCTTTCACCCGGCTGACGCTGCAAAATCAGGATTGAACTGTTATTGGCGACTGGTCCATTCAAGTCGATCTTGCCGGTAATGGCAGCGCGTTCGTATTGAGGCTGGGCTGGCGGCTGGGCGCTCGACACGAGCTGAAGGTATTGGTTGGAGGCTGGTGCCGCCACTACAACAGGATCAGAGCGACCCAGAATCACGTCACCGTCAAGCAACTCAAGAAGCAGTTGGTATCTACGACCAGGCTCAGCGTCACCCCAGATCCAGACAGCACTATCCTTGGGTTCGATATCCGTTGTAACTACCTGGAAGTTATTCTCTCCCTCAACCGAGGCTTTCAGAGACAGACGGGCAGTCGCTGGAATATAGCCGCTCAAGTTGACCCGACCGGAGACCGACACAGGCTGCCGATCCTGAAGGTTAGCGACTGTGGCACTCTCACTGGCTGGTGGCTGAAGGACGATCAATCGAGGCGTCGGCAGAGCTTCATTCGTTAAGTTTCCGTCCAGCAACTCACGCTCTAGAGCAATGACGTCGTCCGGGATTTGGTCTTCTGAGACGTTAAACGTCAACTGTTCACCACTAGCTGGTGCAGTCACGATGATGGTGTTGGAACGAGTAATCTCCCGCCCCAAAAACTCTACGCCCGCTTGTAACTCATACGTCTCTCCACTCTCTGCTCCATCCCACGACCAGGTGGCCATTGAACTGAGTGGCACACTGACCGGCAGTTGAACAAAATCAGGCTCGCTGAGTGCTCGTTTGTAGAGGACGACTCTGCCACTGTTTTCACTGCCAGAGACAGGACGGATACCGTTATATTGAATTGAACCGGAGATAATCGCAGCATTTGTCTGCTGCATCTGGACTGGCGGTTGTTCCTGATGAACAAAAAAACGATATGCCATCATGCCGGCAAACACACCGACTGTGATCACTAGCAGCAAGCTACCACCCAGAAGAAAAAACTGAATCACTTGATGTCTATTCATGCGCAGGTCACGTACCTTGTTTATTCTTTTGCTGAAACTTTTCTAAGGCGTCTGCTAAGGGTGGAACGTTATACTTTATGCGTTCTTCATCCGGGATCGACCGATCAATCGGCTCGGCAAACTGCCACTCACCTTTCTCATTCAGTACAAACTGCGTCCCGTAGACCTGGGATTTTCCAGAGGCCAACTGCCAGCGGTCAAAAGTTGAAGCAAACATCCATTTGGCAGGTTCGTACGCACGATTCATGGCTTCGCGAGCTAGGTGATGAGCCTGTTGGAAGTCGTCAACGGTATCTCCGTGCTGGAAAATCAATGCTGCGTGGTAGTAGTCTTCAGCTTCGGTGAGCTGTCCATCGCGAATGAATTGACCTGTCTGCAAGCGCCGGGTTTTGTCACGGGCTTTCAACTGAGTCAGTTGCAGTTCGTTTCTCCAGTCTGTTACTTTCTCACGATCAGCAATGTCCTCCAGATAGAGTTGACGCAACAACTCATGTGGCATATTTGCATTGTAGACTACTTGACCCTCTAACTGCTAATTGAGCAAAACGCCGCTGGGCAGGTTTCCAAGCGGCGTTCCATAAGACGCTGTGACGGATCAAACTACTCGCAAGTAAATCCAACGGTGGTGGACCACGGCGAGAAGTTATTGGGATCAGTACAGTTGCTGCACTCTGCGTAGGAGTACCGGACAAAGCTCTGTTGACCTCTGTTCACACCCACTGTGATCTTCTGCTCTCCGGAATTAGGACTGACTGCAATCTGTGTATTGGCATAGCTGCTGTCACCCTGGTTATTATTTCCGACTTGTACCCAATAACGAGCAGCATTTGAGACGGCAGGTAAGACAATCACTGCTTGGTTATTGTTGATACAGGTTTGGAAGACGGGCTGAGTCCCAGGTGCAGGCACCAGGAAGTTAGTGTTCAGGGTAAAGTTGACATTGGCAGCCGGGGCAGTCACTGTCACCGGCTGGGGCGCAGTAGACGTGTTGTTGCCATTGACTTGGAGAGCAGCCTGAATCTGGTACTGTTGTCCAGGAACAGCGTTATCAAACTCCCAGCTGGTTCCTGAGTTAACAGGATTGTTGTAGCGGTTGATGACGTTGAAGTTCTGTTGACCTGGTTGGCGCCAGAGCATCAGGAGACTGGTACCTTGGTTCATCGGACCATTCAGCACGACCGTTCCTGAAATCTTGGCCGTTGGTGGTGGAGCTGGAGACGGGCTAGGCTGCGCAGACGGCTGGGACAAGGCGACTGGACTAGGAGCTGCAGCCTGAGGTGACGGTGACTGAGCCAGCTGTGAGAAGACCCCTGGGGTTGGGGAGGCTTGTACCGTAGGCACCGCCGGAGGCTGAGCCTGTGAGTTAATAATCATGGTTACTTGTTGGTCCGCTGCCTCAACGTTCACGATCTGCTCGGACTCGCCAATTTGGTTGCCTGAGCTGTCGTTCAGGACTGCACGGAACACATACTCTTGGAGTGGCTGAGCAGCGCTCCAGCTCCACACATTAGCATTGGTGGGATTCGAGATAGATTGGACGACCTTTTCGTTATCTTGCAGCTGGTCACCAATATTGAGGGCTTCTCCATCTTGTGGCGTGTTTTCCACTGCCATAATCTGAAGTTGACTTCGAGCCGGAATGTAGCCATTGATGTTTACTGTGCCACCGATTGAGAGATTACTGTTGGCAACGACGTCGCTGGGTAAGTCACGCCAGTTTACTTTAATAGCCAGGTCAACATCTGAGGCGGGCGCTGTAACAGTCTCGGTGTCGGAGCGTTTCACCACATTTCCGTCAATCACAACAGCCCCTTGAAGTTGATAGATCTTCCCTTCTTCAGCACCAGCCCACTCCCAGGTTTGATTAGGCACTAAGGGAATGTCGATACCTGCATCCTGAAAGTCGCCTCTGCCTCCTTGTTCCTTGTAGAACAGTCGGACGGTTCCTCTATCACCTGGATCCGGCTTCAAGGCAGTGTAGACAACCGTTCCAGTAATTGAAGCACGTCGGGTATCAAACAAACCTACTTTTTTACCGAAAATCAAAATCGCTCCAGCAATAATCAGTCCGACGATGATCATCGCAATAATCATCATCAGTGAAGGGACTGAACCACCACGGCGGGAGGACTTTCGGGAAGTTGTATTCAAGGAAAGGGGGCGTGTTTTTCTTGGCACACAATTACGCTATCTGTTTCTGAGAACGCGAACAAGAGCGCAAACCGGTACAAAGTACAACAAATAAAAAGCTTGATCTTTCGGCTACAACTTCTTTAAGGTATCAATGTCTTAATATTGGTTCGCATCTTGCTCTCTTTCTGTTTTATAAGCCTAGACGGGCTCCGTACTGCTCCAGAAACTTGGGAAACTGCGAGTGCATCGGCTCCGGGAAGTCTTTGAGTTTGAACCACTGGAGTTCATCAAACTTTCTCGGCTCGCCGTTTCTGACTTTGCTCCGATCAACCAACACTTTGAAGTCCATTGACAGCCAATGAGTCAGCTGACCGTTTTGTTCGCGGAACACATCCCGATACCCCAGGAACTCAAAATCCAAGACATCAGTGCAGTACTCTTCTTTGATCTCTTTGCGGAGCGTTTCTTCGATCGTCGCTCCGAACTCGACACTGCCACCACCGATGTCCCATCGTCCGTGTTCATCACGGCAGTTCTTGCTGCGTTTGTTTAGCAAGATGTTGCCATGCCCATCGTGACACATAAAGCTAGTCGTAATGCCGATGCAATCGACACCTTTGCGCAGAGTCTTTTCCATGCCGCCCAGTATACAAAGATTTGACAGAAAAAACAGCGCCTTCCCAGGCAGAAGTTTAGACCGCTTCCCACGGAAACTCAGCGCGGCCAAAGTGCCCATACGCGGCAGTCGGCAGGTAGAGGGGTCGTCGCAGATCCAAGGCAGTAATGATTCCCCGCACCGAAGTATCTAAAGCCTGATCGACAAACTCACGTAACACTCTTTGTGAACCTCTGGCTGTACCGAATGTCTCGACAGTCTTCATCACAGGCTGAGCCTGGCCAATGCAGTAAGCCAAAGCAACTTCAGCTTTCTCTGCCAGCCCCTCAGCTACCAACTTCTTGGCAATATACCTGGCAGCATAGGCACCGGAGCGATCAACTTTGGTCGGATCCTTGCCACTAAAACAACCGCCCCCTACTCTGGCGTACCCACCATAGCCGTCGACAATAATTTTGCGGCCAGTCAAGCCGGTATCGGCGACTGGGCCGCCGATGTGCCAGATACCTGTTCCGTTGACGATCAGCTGTGCAGGATTAATAGTCATTTCATACGCTCCAAGAGTCGGACCGACTACCTGATCCAAGATGTCGTGTGCGACTTGCTTAAGCGGGATGTTTTCCTGATGAGGAACTGCTACCACCACTTTCTCGACCGCTACCGGTCTGCCCTCTTCATACTTGATCGTGACCTGAGTCTTCCCATCCGGGCGTAGGTACTTCAGTTGCCCTGACTCCCGGACCTGGTCGATCTTGCGGGCCAACTGATGAGCCAGCACAATCGGCAACGGCATCAGCTCCTCGGTTTCCGTACAGGCAAAACCAAACATCATTCCCTGATCACCTGCACCATCCTGATCCACACCAGCTGAGATCTCACTAGACTGCTGGTGAACGTGAATATCAACTGGAGAAAACTCACCAAACCCAAATCGTTGATCTGTGTAACCAAGTCGCCGGAGCTGCTTCTGAACAATGTCGCCAAGATCAAGGTGGGCATTTGTGGTCAGTTCTCCTGCCAGCACAACTCGGTCAGCCGTAACCAGTGTTTCGACTGCTACTCGGCTGTGGGGATCCTGGGCCAGAGCAGCATCGACCACGGCATCCGAAACCTGGTCGCAGATCTTGTCAGGGTGTCCGGCGCAGACAGACTCTGAGGTAAAAAGGTGAGAAGACATAAAAGCCTCCCAAGTGGTATTGAGAGGCGATACCCTAAGTTTATACATCTTTCCTCTCGGTCGGAGGGAGCACCTTGATGCATCAACATCAGGTTGCTGAGTAGATCACTGAGCCGAATCTCTCCCTACTCTCTGGATGTACTTTTGATTATATCAATTTTCCTCAGGATATTCTCATAAACATTCAGTACAATGGCCTCTCCATGACTCCGTGGAAGAAGTATTTCTGGCTGCAGTTGTTGGTGGGATCAGGGCTCCTTTTCCTAGAGACCTTCTTTTATGACGGCTTCCTTAGTAAAAAGCTCTTTCTCTCTTTCCCGGTCGTGGCAGGACTCTCTCTATTGATTACTGCTGTCTTGGTGGTGTGGAAGAGAAAAGCGTTTAGCACCACCGATACCTTCATGACTGCGGTCGTCGCCGGGGGCGGGTTGATTTTGGCTACAGCCTTGGGCTATGCCGATCAAACACTCTACCCAAATGCCGTCTTTAGTTCTTTTCATATCCATCCGGAGATCTTCCGTTTTTGGGCGATGTATTTATGGGGAGTAGCAGTGATTTTGGTGGTGCCACTGTTGCTTCGGCAAGAGAAAAGAGCCTACTTCGCTCTGCCTGCCTATGTGTTGGTGCTTCTCTTCTTTGTACGGTTCACTTTTGAACCCTTTTTCCCTGAGGTAGGAATGGAAGATGGTCTTGTTGAATGGGCAACCTGCATCTTCTTTCTACTTACCACTCCGCTCGCAGCCTGGATATCACTCAAAAACGGATATAAAAAGCAGTTTCTGTCAGCTCTCTTTTTTGGAATACTAACCCTGGCGGCCCTATTCTTGTCCGGTGAAGAAATTTCCTGGGGTGAAAGAATCCTGAAGTTTTCTTCTCCTGATGTCCTGAAGGCTAATAATGTTCAACAAGAGACCACCCTTCACAATATCGACCCCATTCAGAAAAAGATGTCGCTGGCCTATATCAGTGTCGGTTCGTGGGGAACTTTTGGCTGGATGGTCTGGGAACATCTTCCGACTAAGTTTATTGCGCGTTACCGAAAAGGTGGCGAGTCGTTTACGCCAACGTGGTTTCTTGGTCCCTTTTTCTTTTATATCCTCTGGTATGGCCTCAACCGGGCGCTGCTGGGGCCGCTGCACTACAAAACCTGGGAAGAGACTGCTGAGTTGGTCTTCTCAGTGGGACTATTTCTTTTTGTGGCGATGAATCGCTACTCTCCTTTGCGGAAGTACTTACCAAAAAAATAAGTTTCTGGGAAAAAGTTGGGGGGGCGACCCTCAGATCGCCCCTTGTCCAAGTTAAAGATGTAAAGCAGAGAAAAAAGAGCAGGCTGGGCGGCCTGCTCTCTTGTTTCGCGTAGATTTTGTACAGAACGAAGCGCCATTTATTTCACTGCAAACGGAAACTTGGCATACGTACTCTGGCCGTTCAGCTCTTCTTCGATCATCATCAAACGGTTGTACTTGGCCGTCCGCTCTGAGCGACAAGGAGCGCCTGTCTTGATCTGGCCGGTCCCCATTGCCACCACAAAGTCAGCAATAAAGGTGTCCTCGGTCTCACCACTACGGTGGGAGACGATTGAACTCATCCCGTTCTTGCGGGCCAGTAGAATCGAGTCGATGGTTTCAGTCAACGAACCGATTTGATTGAGTTTAATCAAAATCGAGTTGCTGGCTTTTTCGGCAATTCCCTTTTCCAGGCGTTTGACGTTGGTCACATACAGGTCGTCCCCGACGATCTGAAGATGCTCACCATGCTGAGCTGTGAAGTTCTTGAAGCCTTCCCAGTCGTCTTCTGCAAAGATATCTTCCATCGACACAATCGGGAAAGCACTAGCCAGACCAGCTAGGAACTCTGCAAACTCGCCGCTACTTAAGGTTTTGTTCTCTTTTTTCAAAACATATGCGCCATTATCAAAGAATTCAGAAGCAGCAGCATCAATACCCAAATAGATATCTTTACCCACTTCGTATCCTGCGGCCTGAATTGCCTCACTCATTAACTCAAACGGCTCTTTATTGGAAGAGACTGCCGGAGCAAAACCACCCTCGTCACCAACTGCGATTCCATAGCCTTTCTTCTTCAACAAACTCTTGAGTGCAGCATAGACCTCAGCGCCCATCCGGACGCCGTCCCGAACACTGGCAGCCCCCAGAGGAAAGAGCATGTACTCTTGGATATCTGTTGCCCAGTTGGCGTGTTTGCCGCCGTTCATCACGTTCATTTCGGGGATCGGCATCACAAACGTACCGTTGTGGTCGGGATTGAATTTAGAAAGGTATTGATAGAGCGGTTTTTTCTGACTGGCAGCTTCAGCGCGGGCGGTAGCCAGAGAAACAGCCAGGATTGCGTTTGCACCCAAGTTACCCTTATTCTCTGTGCCGTCGGCATCGATCATGGTCTGATCGATGGCTCGTTGATCCTCGGCATCTTTCCCTTTCAGCACCGACTGAATAGTGGTGTTGGCATTTTCCACGGCCTTACGTACACCGAGCCCGCTGTACCGTGCTTTGTCGCCATCGCGTAGCTCAACTGCTTCGTACTTACCGGTAGAGGCACCGGACGGAACAGCCGCCCAACCGGTCGAGCCGTCTTCCAGAGTTACCACACACTGGGTAGTGGGGTTTCCGCGACTGTCCAAAATTTCGCTGGCATGGAGAGAAGAGATCTTCATAGACTCCCTTTGATTCCTAATAATTTGTATTGCACTGGCATATTTTACTCTACAAGATCATCCAGAATAGATTGAAGATATTCTGAGAGCGGCAGGTCACCCAGATTGATCGCATATAGCTGCGCGGTCTCCAGCTCTGAGCGAGCATCCTCTGCTCTTCCACTCCGGTACACGACTGCAGCTTCAGCGATTAAGACGCCCAGCTGGTCTCCGGGATCACTGGCATCAACCGGTGATTGAGTGGCTTCTCTGGCTAGGTTTTGATACTCCACGATCAGTTGAAGGCTGTCTGCTTCAGGCAGTAACGGACTGACTGTCTCTCGCAGCTGACGCAGCTGCTCCGTCTCAATAAAGCCCAGTTCTGTTGCCAGCTCCATCAACTCTTCTTCCAGCGTCAAGGGAACTTTTTCTTGTTCAGTGTGACCCTGATCGGTGGTCTGTTCCACATCAGGTTGGTCATCTTCAGGCAAGTAGTGTGCATCTTTCTCTGTTGTCATAGTCGTTTCATTGTATTATCCACCTACACTACACTTCTATAGACATGAATACTCTTCAACCGACAATTCCATTAACTGCTGAGTTCTATCAGCAACTTAAAACCAAGCTTGCTCAACTGACCAAAGAGCGGGCCGAAGTGATGAAGCGCCTGCAAGCTGCTCGGGAAATGGGAGATCTCTCTGAAAACGGTGCCTATAAATATGCTAAGTTCGAGCTTGGCTCGATTGGTCGGCAGCTTCAACAGCTTAGGTTTTTACTGGAGCACGGAAGAGTCGTAGAGAAACCTGTCAACCCATCTGCAGTCAGTTTTGGCTGTGTGGTAACTGTTGCCACTCCTCAGAAAACACTTACCTATCAGCTTGTCTCCCAGTACGAATCCAATCCCAAAGAGGGCAAGCTATCTATGGAAAGTCCGATCGGCGCAGCCTTGATGGGCAAAAAGGTGGGCGACTCCGTGACTGTTGAGATTCCGACAGGATCGGTCCAGTATACCGTCACCAGAATCAGTTAGGCTGTGCTCCGGCACCGGGACGCTTCAGTTCTTGATGTACTTAATCCCCAACTCCGGGATGACGACTTCCTTGGGTAACTGGAGAACGGCTTCAATTATCTCTGCCACATACACTGGATCAAGTGCGTCGCTGAGATCCTTCTTGATTCCTACTCGGTCAAAAAGGTTGGTTACCATCTTGCCTGGGTGGATATCAGTAACACGAATGCCGTACTTGGCCAATTCCGGCTGAAGCGACTTGGTAAAACCAGTGACAGCCCACTTGGTCAGCGTGTAGACCGTCCGTTTCTCTTTGGCATAGAAACCAGCTTGGGAGTTCACGTTCAGGATGGTGCCATATCCTTGCTTCTTCATCACTGGGATTGCTGCTTTAGTGAGAAAGACCGGCCCCAGCGCATTGACCCGGACTACCTGCTCGATCCAGGCCGGGTCGTTTTCTTCCAGTTCGCCTTCAATCCAGATTCCGGCGTTATTGATCAGATGATCGACAGTGCCGTATTTTCGGACCACATGGCCGACCACATCACCACACTGTTGGTACTGACTTACATCACAAACCTGGTAGTCGACCCCCAGCTGCTGCGCCACCTTTTCTACCTTGTCCGCAGTGGGTGAAAGAATGATCACCTGATACTTTGCTTTGAGCTGCTGCGCGAGTGCTCGTCCCAATCCGTCGCTTCCCCCAGAAATGATCACTGTCTGCATACTTTCCCTTTCATTAAATTGATACAGCCTAACATATCGGCGCAGGGCAACCCACAATCTATGTTACTATTAGCCTATGAAACTTAATCCGCTCACCCCGGAAGAAAAGCGGGTGATTGAGGATAAAGGCACGGAAGCCCCCTTCACCGGTGAGTACGATGACTTTTGGGTAGAAGGGACTTATATCTGTCGACGGTGTGAGACGCCACTCTACGTTTCCAATGCCAAGTTTCACTCAGGCTGTGGCTGGCCGAGCTTTGATCAAGAAATTCCCGGTGCAGTAAAACGTTTGCCCGATCCTGACGGTCGCCGGACTGAGATTGAGTGTGCAACCTGTGGTGCTCACTTAGGTCATGTCTTTGAGGGTGAGGGCTTTACCGAGAAAAATACCCGGCACTGTGTTAATTCGATTTCCCTGAAGTTCGTTCCCAAAGAAAAAGAAGGATCAATGAAATGACCGATAAAAAAACAGAAGTCGCTGTATTTGGGGGAGGATGCTTCTGGTGTACTGAGGCGGTGTTTTCTCGGGTGCGAGGCATACTGAGTGTAACTTCTGGCTATGCTGGTGGGAAGGTTCCCAATCCGACCTACTTTCAAGTCAGTGAAGAGTTGACTGGCCACGCTGAGGTGGTACGGCTCGAGTTCGATCCGAGCATCATTACCTACAACCAGCTTTTAGATATCTTTTGGCATGTCCATGACCCTACTACGCTCAATCAACAAGGAGCAGACGTAGGAACGCAGTACCGCTCTATCATTCTTTACACTACTGAAGAGCAAAAAGAACAAGCAGAGGCTATGCGCGCTGCGCTGGTGCAGTCCAACGAGTTTCGGGCACCCGTCGTGACTCAGATTCAAGCACTTGACCAGTTCTTCACTGCTGAGGAGTATCACCAAAAATACTATGAACGTAACCAGGATCAACCATACTGTCAGGTCGTCATCACTCCCAAAATTGAGAAGCTATTACAGAAATATGGCAAACTGATCAAAAAAGAAGAGTAAGCAAAACAGCCCGGCTTACTTCTACTTAATCAGCATCCAAGTCGCGTACTCCTCCGGGGAGAGTTTAATATCATCAGGGAGTTTGTCACTAATTAAGCGCTCAAAGTGTGAGACCAGCTTTTTTTTGGAGTACTCTTCAATAACGAGGGGATGAATATAGTACTTTCGGCAGACATTGACTGTATTCCCCAGGTGGTGGGAGACATCCTTGACCGCGGTTCTGACGTTCTTCTTGAGCTGAGTATCACTCTCCGGATCACCGAGTTGATAGAGTGTCTGACCAGCTAAGGTCGTCCCACCCCAAGTTCGGAAATCCTTGGCTGAGAATGCCTCTCCCGAAATCTGCTGGAGGTATTCGTTCACGTCACGAGAGTCCACTACTTGGCGCTCACCGTCGTCATCCAGATACTTAAACACTTCGTAGCCGGGAAGTTCGATACACTGGCGAATGGTCTTGGCCACCCGAGGATGGGTAACATTCAGCTCGTGATAAACGCCGCTTTTACCTTTAAAGCTGAAGCTGATCGTGTTGCCTTCGATGTCAACATGTTTTTGACGGAGTGTAGTCAGCCCATAGGACTTGTTTTCTTTGGCGTACTGTTGGTTACCGATCCGGATAAAAGTATGGTCAAGCAACCAGACCACGGTGGCCAGCACTCGATCGTGCGTCAGCGTATGTTGGCGCATGTGACCGGTAACGGTTTCCCGAATCGTCGGCAAGACTTCACCAAGCTTACTCATCCGGTCAAACTTTTGCTCCTGATTCGCCAGCATCCATTCTTGGTGATAGATGTACTGCTTGCGGCCTTTGGCATCAAAACCGACTGCTTGGATGTGGCCATTGGGATCCGAGCAAATCCTGACGTCGGTCCAGGCCGGCGGGATAACTAGCTTCTTGACGCGCAACACTTCCGAAGATGGCAGAACTTTGCCAGTGTTAGACAGGAATCGGAAACCCCGACCGCTCCGTTGACGGACATAGGTCAAGCGTGAGTCATCAACATAGTGAAGCTGTGAGGACTCAATCATGGGGATGCCACTGTGAATGATGAAGGTCTACTTTGTCGCCGCTGAAGATCACTCCTTCGGCAAGAAGCATTTGTTTCTTTGTCTTGATACCCTCTCCAGCGGAGTAGCCCACTAGACTCCCATCCGACGCGACAACTCTGTGGCAAGGCACAACAGGGGCATAGGGATTGGTTCGCATGCACATGCCAATCGCGCGCGCAGCGCGCGGACTTCCCACCAATGCCGCCAGCTGTCCATACGTCACTACTTTCCCTTTCGGGATCTTACTGGTGAACTCGTAGACTTTTTCTTTAAATGTCATAGTTTGTTGTTCTAGTGTACCGCACTCCAAAAGAAAAGGAATGCAAAAAGGGACACCACGGTGGATGTCCCTTTCAACGATGGCGCTACTCCGCAGGTTCAGTGCTTTCTGCTTTCTTGCGGCGGTAGCTCACTCTAAATGTGCCGGGGATCGATGAGGGCGGTTGCGGTCCACGCGTCCGCTCCCACGCTTCTCCCAGCGCCTGTTCGATTTCTGCCTGCGTCATCCCCACCCAATTGGGTGGCAGGTAGTTCTCGCCAGCGGGGCAGCCCCGGGCGCGACCCGTGTTGTTGTCCAGTAAGACTGAGACAACGTCATCTGATGGCAGGTAAAAACCGACCTCGTTTTGGGGGTTAATCGGCGGCTGTGGATTTAGTTCATCAGCCAAGAGGTTTTCTCCTTGTGTAGCCCTAAAACGAAGGATCTAGTATAGCCGAAAAGGGGGAAATAATCAAATATTATGGGACTTTTCCAGATAAAAATGCCCGCTCACTGCTACCTCACTTTGAGGCTTTCCGCCGTGCCAGTTGTGCTTTTTTAATATTCGTTGACTGTGCTCGATGTTGGGCCAAAGTAGGTTTTTCAGCCTCAGGAACATTCTTTCGTGGATGTCCTTTGAAGATATCTCCTTTGACATGGGTGACTGGCCCAACCACTTCCAGGATCTCGCCAGCGTCACGATCATCGGTCACTAAGCTATCACCTTCGAGATGGGCGATGTCTTTATCGATTAACCACGCGTGGTCATCCCACGAACCGCTGGAACGCTTCCCAGCCAAGCGCAGAATCTTGCCTGGCTCTCCAACATCATGGTAACGAAAGGTCGTAAACTGTGACTTGGGTCGTACTTCGATCCGATAGTACTCGCCTTCGCCTTTGCTTCCTGGTTTAGCACGGCCTCGTCCCTCAGGTTGCGCTAGAGCGCGTTGACGCGGCGTCATTGACTGCCACGTTTTCTGCGCCTTTCGGATATTTTTGCGAGCGGCTTTTTTTTGAGCTGTGGTTGCGGGCATCTCGACCTTTACTCCTTCGCTCAACTATAGAAGAACTGTATGAGGAGCTCATCACTGTACTGTTATAAGAGAGTAAGTTAGTCCCATGTCATTTCGGGGTGAGCATTGGCAATGTCTTTTTGAGCCGCCCAACCTTTGCGCGCAGTCCAAACACCATATCGCATCAACGTCAAACCATTCACACTGTGCGCGTCGGTATCGATCACGAACCGGACACCAAAGGTCAGTGCCTGCTGAACTAATGGTGAAGGCAGATCTAAACGGTCCGGAGATGCATTGATCTCTAGATACTTGTGATGTGCAGCAGCAAACCGGAAAACTTCGTCCCAGTCACACTCGATCTCTTCCCGATGCGGCAGCTTCCGGGCAGTCGGATGACCGAAAATCTTCGCTTTGGGATGGGCCAATGCAGCGAGGATGCGCTGAGTATTGTGCTCGCGGACCGATTCACCATCTTCAGCTCGAGGATGAAACTGGGAGTGAATCGAGACAATTGCATAGTCGAGGAGCTCAAGCGCTTCATCTTCCAGCGCCAGCTTGCCACTGGGCAAGATGTCTACTTCGAGTCCCTTGTAGACGAGTGGGAGATGTCCAGGATTTTTTTGGTGAAACTTTTCTACTTCCCGATCGATCAACTCATTGCGCTCTCGGACTACTCGCAGCCGTTCGCTTGCTGACAGCTCTTGCTTGGGATTGTGATCAGAGAAACCGATGAACTCATACTTGAGTTCCTGCGCTTGGCGCAGGAGCTCTTCGATGCTGCTGACACCAAGGTCATGACTGGTGGGGAAAGGCAGATTAGTATGGACGTGTAGATCGCCTTTAATATCCTTGAGTTCGACCAAATCCGGGATCCGATCTTTCCGGGCAGCCTCGATCTCGCCATGATCTTCACGCAGTTCCGGTGGAATATAAGACAAACCAAGCGCCCGATAGAATGAGGCTTCATCCGTGTACTTAGCCGTCTTCTTGCCTTTCTTGATCCCATTCTCAGAAAGTGACAGGCCCATGCTGTTGGCGTAGGTTCGCAGGTGAATATTATGCAGTTTTGAACCGGTGTAGTGTTGGAGCATGCTACCCCATCGGTCAGGAGTCTGGGTTTTGATATCCACCTGCCAACCAGTGCTGTGAACAAAGATTACCATTTTGGAGCCGGAAGAAATCAGCTTCTGAAGGCGGGGGAACTTAAGGATATGCTGCTGAACGGCTTCAGGATCTTTAGTCTTGACCGCGATGTCGATGTCACCGATGGTGGGCGCCCGGCGCCGGAGGCTACCGAGCGCCTCAGCGTCCAACGTTGCGGGTGACTGCCGCAGGTAGCTGAGCACATCTTCCGAGATCTGCTCAGCCTCTGACAGCAAAAGCCTGTGCTCCTTGGGCTGCAGAAACTGTTCAATGGCCCGCAGAATTTTCTGTTGGGAGATTTTGGAGAAGCCGCTGACTTTCTCGATTTCACCTTTTTGGGCCGCGCGGGCTATCTTCTGCACTGCGGTTTTGGGATCATTCAAATGAAAGAGCGTTGCTAACTTAACCGCTGTCTTGGGCCCGATTCCCGGAACTTCCAATAACGGGTACATTCCCGCCGGTTCGGTCGCCAGAACTTTATCAAAGTGTTTGATCCGACCAGTCCGAAATAACTCGTCCAAGTACTTACAGAACTTCTCGCCAATTCCGGGAACTTCTTCTAGCTGTCCGGCTTGCCACATCTCTTTCAGGGGGGTAGGAAACTGCTCGATACTGACGGCCGCACTCAAGTACGCTTGCGTCCGAAATGCCTCGACACCTCGGATCGTATACACTGCTGCCACTTCACGAAAGAGGTCAGCAATCTCTGCGTTCGTCATCTCTTTTGAGCGCCGCATAGCTTCATTATACGTCTATCCCTGCGCAGTCATATCCTGCAACTTAGCAACGGCAATCTGTACAGTTACCGGTAGCTGAGCAATCTTTTCGCGATCGGTAAGATCGATGAATCCTGTCCACTCCATATCCGGATCATGCGGCTGCTCCGGTTGACCTACCAGCTCTGCTCTGTAAAAAAGCTGTAGGGTCTGGTAGAAAATCTTCTTGCGGCGGTGAAAGAACCAATCAACTTTACTATGAATCAACTCTTTGACTGCAATATGGGCTCCGCCCTCTTCCAGCGCTTCTCTATAGAGAGTATCTTCAACTGTCTCACCAAACTCCACTCCGCCACCCAGCACATCCAGTAACTTCTCTGCTTTATTTTTAGCAACGAGCAGTTGATCGTTCTTCACCACCAATGCATACACAGACACCCGCCACTCAATCTCCCCAGCTGTAAACTGAACAATATCCTCGTCGGCATCCCGGAACGTCCGCTGTTGAAGCGCTTGCTCGGCACTCAACCAACCCAAACGCAAGAAGAGCGAGATCGACGGTGGCGTGAGCGGATACTCCGCAATTCTGTCCTGGGAAACCCACAACAGCTCAGAGAAGTCATCGCCAGCTTGAGCGTGGATCTGGTCTGCTTTTTCAGAGAGCTGGACCAAGTAAACAAAAAACTGCATCTGTAATGGGACTACTTCGCCAGTCGGCAGCTTTTTGAGAGTTTCAGATGATCCCAAAGAATCTAGTTCCTGAATTGCTGCTCCTTCAATCACTATCCCTGCCTCTTCAAGCACTTCGCGTTTGAGCGCGGTGATTCGGTCTTCCCCTTGTTCTATTCCTCCTCCGGGAATGTGCCACTTATCAAGATACACACCTCCGCGTTGAGGGTTCTTTTTTCCAAACAGAAGTTTGTTATCTGCCGAAAGAATAACGGCTGAGACGATGTCGCGATGTAACATAAGCTTCTCCATTCTACACAATACAAAAAGTGGGTAGTTCCCTACCCACTTTACGAAGCTATCGTTCTTCAGCTACCCTTCGTTACTAGCTTTGACCACCCTTGCGCCCTGCTTCCGAAACTTCTGACTTTGATCTGTTAGCAAAGTTTCCAGGGTTACTACTCTTTCCTTGATTCTTCCCTCTGTTATCACTAGAACTGTTGTCGGTGGAAGAACCCTGATTTGATGAGTCTGGCATGAGTGCCTCCTTTCTGTATCTTTTATTTAAGTGTAGGATATTCAAGATCACCGCTCAGGCACGTAAAGAAAACGTAAGAGATCGAGGCTGTTCTGACCATCCTCGGGGTAGACAATCTGATTGGGAATATGTCAGTATGAGGGAATATGAAACAGATAACTCCTAGAGACTTCTATCTGAACGAAGAAGCACTCAAACAACTTAAACTCGTAGCCGTTGCTTACTCCCACGTTGATCGTGCCGACTTTGCCACTGAAGGTGCTTACCACGCGGAGGTCGAAGTCGAAGAACGCGCTGAAGAAGTGATTAAACTGATCGAAAAGATGGGTATTCCGGTCAAGGGCTATCCTGCCAATCAGTACTTCTTCACCAACATCTTGGTCGATAAACCAGACTTGGTGCTCAACTTGGTCGACACTGTTCGCGGCCGGGATAGCCTCCAACCAGCCATTCCAGGAGCACTCGAACTTTCTGGTATTCAGTACACCGGCGCTGGCATGAGAGGTTTAGTGATCGGTAATGATCGGCATTTATTCAAGCAGTTGCTGTTGGCGCATGATATTCCGACACCTCCCTATAAGTTCATTCGTGATCTTCGCTCGAAAGTGCCTGAGGACATGGGGACACCGCTGATCGTCAAACTCAACGAAAGTGGTGGCAGTGTTGGCATCGACAACCGCGCAGTCAAAGAAACCCAAGCAGCAGCAGCAGCCAAAGTGCAGAAGATGATCGAGACATACAAGATTCCTGTGATTGTTGAGAAGTTTATCGGCGGACCAGAAATCACTGCTGCTATCTATGACGACGGCTTGAAGAAACATATCTTCTTAGGCCAAAAAGTCTTTGGCATCAAGCCTGATGGCAAGCACGAGTTCACCAGTTTAGAGAGCTATGAAGACCTGAAATCCTATCGCTATAAAGTACCCGACCAAGCCGTGATTGATAAAGTTTCTCCACTGATCGCCCGTGCGTTTGACGTGCTGGGACACCGTGATTATGCCAAGTTTGATATTCGCTGGGATGAAGAGACGAACACTCCGTACTTTATTGACTGTAATCCGAACACTGCCTTTGGACCTGACAAGGGACTACCCATGACAGAAGTCCTGTCACTTCATGGTGTTGAGTTCTCTCAGATTCTCAAGAGCATGCTCTGTAAGCACGCCAAGTACTTAGTCAAGAGCAACGCGCTGTGACCTAACTCGCTATAATGAGTGAATGCAGCTTCAACGATTTCAACAGATCTCTGAGTCACACTGTGGGCCGGCGGTTATTCAGATGCTGCTGAATGCTGTTGACGTTTCTACTACTCAAGAAGCAATCACTAGAGCCGCCGGAGCTGAAGAAACCATCGAGGAAAAAGGAACGCGCATTGATCAGCTAGCCCGCGCGGTCACCATCATCGCTCCTCGGCATATTTTCTGGTACAAGTACTACTCTTCAATTGAAGATATCGAGTATGTCCTGCAACGGGGATACGGAGTCGGTGTGGAGTGGCAAGGTCTCTTCTACGATACGATTGAAGAGCAAGAAGAAGAAGAGGACTATGGTGAGTCAGGCCACTACAGTATCATCTCGTTTCTTGATCAGGAGCTCGAGCAGTTAATTTTAGTAGACCCGTATAAAGACTTTGCCCGCCAAAATCGGATCCTACCGATCGAGATGTTTGTCCGCCGTTGGTGGGATAAAAACGATATCTATGATCCTGTACTGGGAAAAACGCGGACCGTCATCGACGAACAGTTGTTGTTTTTTGTCACACCAGCTACCGAACTTTTTCCTGAAGAGAGAGGCTTTAAGCAGTTCAACTCAGTTCGGGCAAGTGGGGTCGGGAGCCTCGGGTGGTAGGATGTACGGCTTTTTTGTCCTGCGTAACATGTGTTACCATGAGCACAAATGAATAGAAAAACTCCTCAAATACTCTCTTCTGGATTGATTTTTGCAGGCATTGTGGCTGCCGGCATCCTCCTGGCTGGCTGCCAGCCCACGCCACTTGATCTCAACAAACAGTCTGCAACAGATGTTCCCCAGGAAGAGGGAGCTATTAGCGCTTTAAACATGACTTACTCCCCTGACACTCTTACTGTCAGACCCGGAGCAACTATTCTGTTCACTAATAGAGATGTGGCTGATCATTCCATCACTAGCGACGATGGCAACTCTTTTGATACGGGCTTGATCGCTCAGGATGGTATCGGCGAGTTTACGGCTCCTACTATCCCAGGAACGTACCCTTACCACTGTACCTCTCACCCTACGATGAGAGGTACCCTGATTGTGGAGTAAGTGGTAAAACCTGCGTTTTTAGAAGCCGAGCTTCTCTTTGACCAAGATCAGTCGGACTTTTCTCCCCATAATAGGATTCTCATGTTTGAACAGTACGATCTTGGATAACAACGTCCCAACTCCGTACTCTTCCTTCATTCGCTCGTCCTCAAGCGGAATAACGTGTTTTTCCAACCGTTCGATTGCCTCACTCAAAGTAGGGACAATCTTTTGAGTGCTGACGACGAAGATCAAGTTTGGCGAGCTAAATACTATATGAGGAAGTTGACTGCCTGTGTTGGAGGCAACCACGAACTCACCGGTCTCGGCCAGTCCATGTACACTGCCTAAGTAGTAGTCGGATAGGAGAGCCTGCTTGCGGAGCTCTGCCTGCTTTTGGGGATCTTGCTCTTTGACAATGGCTTCATGGAGGTTATTCCAGCCGTGCTTCCCTGACTTTAGATAATCGACAAAACCGATTTCCTTAAGCGTCATCGAAGCACCATTCATGACCGAGGCTCCTTTGGGGATGAGCTCTTTAATCTTGTCCAATGCAGCATTCCCATCTTCAACCACGATTGGCTCAACTCCGCGTTCTTTCAGTCCGGCAACTGTCTTGTCGACGGATTCCTGAGAAGCAAGTGTATCAAAAGGCATATTTAGCCCTCCTTATTCACTAGGTTTATGTTTATCTTTTTGAACCGATTCCGAAAGACTTTTGAGCAGCATCAACATATATTCACTGTTGACCTGGTACTCTACCTCTTGACCCTTGCGCTCGTCTGAGACAAGTTCACATTCCTTGAGAGTCCGAAGATGTTGAGAAACGAGTGGCTGAGAAAACCCCGTCAACTTGACTAACTCGCTGACAGTTTTGGGCCCATTCAGTAAAGCCTGAACAAGACGGTAACGGGATGCGTTTCCGATACCTTTTCCTAGCTTCTCAATCTCTGTACACAAGTCTGTCATATAAATATATTAGCATATACTTATATATTTACAATCTTGATTTAGGGAGTGGACTATAGAGATGAGAACCGCTTAGGAAATAAAAGTCAGTGCTTTCCCCAGCTTTCCGGCACGACCGGTTCGGCCAATTCGATGAATATAGTCTTCATATGACTGGGGCTCATCGTAGTTAATCACGTGGGTAACGTCGTCAACATCAATGCCACGAGCTGCGATATCAGTAGCGAGTAACGCTTGAACTTTCCCTCGCTTAAAATCTTGCAATGATCGCTGCCGAGCGTTTTGATTTTTGTTTCCATGAATAGCGCTGACGCGAATACCCCGCTTTTGTAGCTGCATCTCCAACTTATTGATACCGTGCTTGGTACGTCCAAAGACAATTACTCTCTTAAACTCGTCGTGGAGCAAGAGATCATGCAGAACATCAACTTTGTTCTGACCATTTTTGACAGTCACAATATCTTGTTCAATATGCTGGCTGGTTTCTTGTTTCTTCACTTTGACGGTCACGGGATCTGTTAAGAGTGAACGCATGATTCCGTCTGTCTCTGCTGTCATGGTGGCGCTGAAAAAAGCTGCGTGACGTTTCTTTGGCAGTTGAGAGATTAAAAACTGGATATCTTTACGGAAACCGATGTCTAACATGCGGTCAACTTCATCCAGTACTACATTGGTAAATTTTTCCGGATGAAAGGCTCCCCTCTGGATAAGATCTTTGATTCGCCCAGGAGTACCAATCACAAAGTGCGGATAATTCTTCAGCACTTCAACTTGTCGGAACAGGCTGGTGCCTCCGATACACAAGACGACACTCAACGGTAGGTTCTTGGCAAAAGTTTTGAACTCTTCATGAATCTGGAGTGCAAGCTCTCGGGTGGGGGCCAGGATTAATGCCCCTTGTGTCTGGTCGTTGACTAGCTTATGAATCAGCGGCAGTAGAAAAGCTGCCGTTTTACCGGTTCCAGTATTCGCAATACCGACAATGTCTTTTCCTTCCATCAGAATCGGAATTGCCTGGTCTTGAATAGGGGTAGGTTGGGTATACCCATGTTGCAGGACATTCTCAACTAAGACCGGATTGAGACCGAACTCCTGGAAAGTATGAGTGATAGGGATAGGCTCCTGGTTAGCCGGTGGAGTGGCCGCATGAACATAACGTGAATGTAAAACAGCACGTTGTTTAGGCGGGTGATATTGGGAGTGCTGACGTGCACGAAACACGCCAGAACGTCCCCGAGATGCGTAGGACATAATTCCTTAACTAATTTCTAGACAGCGGAGAGAATCTCATTGTTAGCCGCGAACGCGGAAAACTTCAAACCGAGGAATGTTAGTATACCAAAAATATCCTATAAGTCAAAGATTCGGGCGAAAACTCAGGGAAATCCAGAAGGAAGCTTGAGGTAATCCGAAAAATAAAGATTGCTAAAACAGGACATTTGGACTATAATCTTGATATGGCATTAGAACAACATCCACGTACCGGTATGTCCCTTGTTGAGTTCCGTCGTCATCTCCAACGTCAGGAGACTGCAGCCGCTGCTCCTGAAGCTGTTCATGCTTCTACGGAGACAGGAGTTGACAAGAATGCTCTTCGTGAGCGAATGAAAAAAGTCTCTTCGGCAGAGGTTTTCCAGGATTTTGATGAGATGGCCGGAGCTGCGGGTAAGATTGTCGAAACTACCGACGATCTCTTGAAGTAAATTTTCTCTAGAGTTTTTTAAGTTTCCTCGTTGGGCGAGTTCTGCTACTCTTTATCGAGGTAGGCGTTAATGGCTGCTTCAGCTGCCAGGTAAGCTGCTTTAAACTCTTCACCTTTTGCGTCCATCACCCCCCGAACACGTTGGTAGTCGCGATTAATCAGCTGAATATATTCTAGAGACTGTTGGTTGATTAGAGTCTGTTGACCGGCCTGCTCCGTTTTAGCACTCGCCTCTTGAATCAAGGTTGAACACTCCTGGATAGCCTGCGTCACTTGGTTTCCTTTTTTCAGAGTCGTCGCCGTCTGCTCAAGATACTCGACTGCTGCTGTGATTGTTTCTTCAGTAAGGTCCTGCGTGAGCTTCTCTAAATCTTCAATCAGGTAATGAAAGAAGTCTGTCTGGAAGGCAATGTTTCCCAGTTCCTGGTTCAGGAGATGTAGGACTTCTTCAATTTGACCTGTGACTTCGGCCCGCTTTGCCAGTTCATCTGGCGGAAACTTATCCTCTCCTGGGTGAACCATGTCCCGAAGTTGTTTTAACTTATCAAGGTGTCCTGGATTAAACTCAACCATAAGATATCCTTACTGCCTGGAGTTGACCAATGCATTTTGACTTGATGTGTCACTGGTATGTAATAGTAACACATGTTCTGTTCAGACTCTCTCAGCCTTGTTCTTATTTTACCTAACAAATGACATTCTATGGGAACCTTTTTGCCAGGTGATAACCTCGATGTGGAAACACTGACCAAGCGATTGATGACTGCCGTGTTTGGTTCAAGCTAGACTGTATTCCCTTAATCTCTTACCTAGTTCTCAACCCTATCCCAAGTTCTCCTCATCTTTCTTTTCTATAAAGAGTGGGTAGTAAAAAGAAAGGATGTTTATGTCAAATATTTTGCTGGGCTTGTTCAAAGATAATAAAAGTGCCGGAATGGCCGTCAGTGAGTTAAAAGAAAAAGGCTACACAAAAGAAATTTCGCTGCTTGCCCATGATCCCAAGTATGAGGATCCGGACATCCACGAAGTAAAACAAGACATCACTACGGGTACAGCCACAGGTGCCACAGTTGGCGCAGTCGCCGGTGCCCTGGCTGCACTCTTTAGCGGAATCACAGCCGTGGGAATCCCTGGAGTAGGATTGATTGTGGGTGGTCCACTGGCTGTTGCACTGGGGCTAGTTGGTGGAGCAGCAGGCACGTTGGCGGGAGGGCTTGTAGGAGCTCTGGTAGATCTGGGTATTAATGAGGCTACGGCTCAGTTATATGAAGAGCGCATCCGCCAGGGTGAGGTATTGATCGGAGTAACTACTACAGAAGGAACAGAAGAAAACGTGAGAAGAGTCTTTACAGCTCATGGAGCTGAAGAGATTACCACGGTCAGAGAAGAATAGAAGACTAAGACCGTCCGCGTTGCCAAGGCCAGCGGCCGTCCACTTCCATCTCAAACGTAACACTCAAGAACGAGCGAACGAGAACGATCACCACTAAAACGCCGACCGTAGTAAAGTCAGGAGTACCAATAATGGAGCGAATGATGTCGCCTGCCACTAAAAACTCCAGACCTAGCAAAATACCCTTGCCAAGATTCTTGCGGAAGGATCGGTACATAGCGTCGCCACTTTTTTGATCAAGAAACTCTTTGAACGCGGTCAGGAAAGACGCTACTGCTCCCATGACAATTACGAAAACACCGACCAGATCCAGCAGGGTGCCAATAGTCTGAGCTAGGCTAAGTGCATTCATCATTTACTCAGTATGACACGGTAGTCAGTGACCTTGTCAAGGGAGTCCCCTCAAACCGTGGAGAGGTCCCTTGCGTAACTCTTCCTTCTCTCTTAGGATGAGTTATATGGAACTTAAAAAACTTCTTACACCGCCCAAAACTATTGCCGTCGTAGGCCTTTCCGACAAACCGGATCGACCCAGCTATCGAGTCGCATCATACTTACGAGAGCACGGCTTCACCATCATTCCCGTCAATCCAATGATTAAGGAGTTTTTGGGAATACCGTCCTATCCTTCAGTCCGAGCTATTCCAGAAGAAGTGCATATTGATATCGTCGATATCTTTCGTCGATCCGAAGAGGTGCCAGCACTAGTCGAGGAAGTCATTCAAACTGGCCGAAGGCCAGTCATCTGGCTGCAGGAAGGTGTTATCTCCGAAGAGGCGAAGCAATCAGCGAAGATGCAGTCCATGGACGTAGTTATGGATACCTGTTTGATGAAGAGCCATCAGGCAGTGGAATGAGTTAGCCGAAGGTGAAGGCGTAGATCTCTACGTTATCGTCCTCAAACTCTATTCGTAACTCGTGCCTGCCCGGCTCCGACAGATTGATCAACTTATATAAACGATCAGTGTCTACAGTAACGACTCCATCTTGGCTATCTTCTCCAAGTGCCTGAACCTGATTATCTAAAAAGATTTTGATAGTACCGGCCGTACCGTTCCCATTTTTGGGACGGGCAACTAAGAAGACCTCTTTTGCCTCAAAGTTGAGGTGGAGACGTGCGCCTGCACTTGGTGCGGAGTACTCGGTCATTACCGTCCAGTTTCCTTGATAGGCAAATGTATTTGGCGACAACACTGTCGGGAGAGAGTAAACAGCTTCCCTATTCGGTTGGACCTGCTCAGGTGAAGCAAGATACTCCATTCGACCATAACCCAAGTAAAGTTCTGGTGTGCGAGCATAGATACGATACTCCGGGTTGGAAATCTGCTCTGCTGATACATCGGAACCACTCTCTTTCAGCAGCTCTTGAATTGCTTCTTCTGTCTGATCGTACTGCCCCTCTCCAAAGTGGGAGTAACGAATATTGCCGTCTTTATCAATCAAGTACTTCGCCGGCCAGTAGCGATTGTTGTAGGCTTGCCAGGTTGCAAAGTTATTGTCTTGCATGACTGGATAAGTTAAACCGAAGTCACGTAGCGCTTGTTCTACATTCCGTACATTTTTTTCAAACTCAAACTCCGGACTATGCACCCCGATGATTACCAGACCTTTGTCTTTGTACTTTTCCCACCAGGACTTCAAATACGGGAATGTCCGTTGGCAGTTGATACAAGAGTAGGTCCAAAAATCAATTAAGACGACTTTGCCGCGCAGGTCGGCGAGCTTCAGCGGCTCGGAGTTAAGCCACTCGCCCCCGGGAATGAGCTCAGGAGCAGGTACGCCTTTACCGGGCAGAACTTCTGACAGCGGTTTGCCGATCATCTCTTCATCCATGGGTTG
>JACFOI010000029.1:0-3829 GCA_019454415.1 Patescibacteria group bacterium
TCAGTCATCTCACACCTTTCGGAAGGCCAATAAAAATCGGATCGTTAGATATCCTACCAACAACTGCCAATATAAAAGGAAGAAGCTTACCCAAGCCGCCAACACTCGTACTGCTTTACAGATATATGGATAGTAAGGCTCGCAGTCAAACCAAATCTCCAAGTTGGGCAGGATCCAGAATCGCCAGTTCAGCATCAGGATGAATAGAATTACAGCTGGCAAAACTGTTAGCCAGAGGAAGATCTTCTCTTGAACAACTGACTGCAATGTTTGATAAGGATGAAGAATCATTCCTGCGCTAATCCGAAGAATCGCATAAAGACTGGAAAAAAAGAGTGATGGTTGGCTACTCATCTTAAACGTTGTCCAAATCAAATTCTGTCCAAAAGAAACATCACGATGGTACTGACTGTTGAGATGACGACTAAAGTCTGCCAAGGATGGTTACCGATCAACGTAGTCAACCAGTCAGCATGTCTGGGCAAGATGCGAGTGGTGCTGAGTTGGGATTGCAGCTCTGCCTGTCTTTGCAGTTCTTGAAGGAATTGTCGATCTGAAGTTGCTTGACGAGGCATATGACTAGTCACCCTCTAGAGCGTATAGTTCACGGAACTCAATGCGGGCGCGAAACAGCAATGACTCAATTGATTTCTCCGAGCGCTGAAGCTCTCTGGCAATAGTCTTGACGTGTTGTTTATCAATGTACTTGCGCTGAAGCAGTTCCCGGGAAATTGCCGACATTTTTTTGAGCACTGACTTGACCTTTTGTGAGATCTCGTAGGAATCCTCAATCTCCGGAAGCTCACTCATCTCACTGACTGGAAGTGTCTTGATTACTTTTTTGGCATAGCTGCGACGGTAGTAGTCGGCGATCTCATGATGGGCAACATGCAGCATCCACGTCCAGATACTTGACTCTCCCCGAAAAAGCGGGAGGTGCTTTAAACACTCCATGAAGATGTCATGGACAATCTCATCAGCGTCGCCGGTGTTGTTGATCTTCTGGTGAACATGCCGGCGCAGCGGCTGTGCGTACTTTTGGTACCATGCCTTGACAGCCTCTGGGCGGCCAAACTTCAGGTCAGTGAGTAGCTGGTGATCCGCTGGAAATCGCTTCATGTTGATGTCACAATCTTGACGTATAATACCATTATGGCATGTGACATTGGTCAAGCGAACCTCAATCTTGGTGACTGCTATGCACTCAACGAGCAGCAAGCAGTTAAGGACGTCTACACCGACCCCTCAGTGCTGGTAAACTTGATTGTTCGCAATATTTTCATCGTAGCTGGCATTATTCTCTTTTTCTTGGTGATCTATGCGGGTTATCTTTTCATTACCGGGAATGTAAAGGGTAAAGATAAGGCGAAGGAAGTGTTGACTGCCGCTTTAGCTGGTTTCTTGGTCATGTTTGCAGCGTACTGGATCATTCAGATCATAAAAGTTGTTACGGGAGCAGACATCCCTATCTAAAAGGTGAAGAGGGAGACCGCCCCAGAAGAAGCTTGCCTGGATTGCAAGTTTCTGGAAGATAAGTAAAATACTAGTCTAGTGTTCATGAAAATACTCGGCCGCATCTTCCTAGTTCTCTCTCTCTTGGTTGTAAGTTTTTCTGTCGCCACAACGCCGGCGTTTGCCGCACCATGTACACCTGGTGAGTCAGTTGGTCTTTGTACGTGTGAAGCCCCTATGATCGTTCAGTATGGTCGCTGCGTCCCCGGCTCAACGACCAATACCGGCGGCGCTGCCACTACCAATGTCTTTGGCAACGTCGATGCCCCTCCAGGAGTGGCTCAATATAATGCCGATTCGGCCAGTGGAATCGGCCTGATTCCGTTTATCTCTACACTTATCAGAATTGCGACGATCGTGGCGGGCATTATTGTCTTTATCAACTTCATCCTGGCAGGCTACGCATACATCTCTTCGGATGGAAGCTCAAAGGTGAATGAACAAGTCCGGAACCAGCTTACCTTCAGTGTGATTGGCCTGGTGATTATCGTCGCTTCATACACGATCATCGCTATTATCAGCTTGTTGCTCTTCGGCAAAGCAGACTTTATCTTGAACCCAACTATTTCAGGACCGACACAATGATAGTGTTCTTTTCTACACTACTCGCTCAACAGACAAACCTCGGTGGTTTTGAACCACCAGGTGGTCAAACGACCTTCGTTCCAGACGACCTAAGCTCTACTGAGGGTGTACTCAGCACTGGCCAGAACCTTATCTCATTCATTATTACGTTCTTGACGATCTTTGCCGGTTTAATGTTTTTGTACCAGTTTGTTCGTGGTGCCCTAGCCTGGATCTCGGCTGGTGGCGATCAAAAGAAGCTGTCAGATGCACGCGATATGATTACTCAGGGAGTGATTGGTCTGGTGATCATCATTGCTGCTTACGCAATTATTGGACTGATCAGTACTGTCCTCGGCCTTGATCTTCTTAACCCAGGAGAGCAGCTGCGACAGTTAGTCCCCACTACGGGCGGTGGAGTCACAATATGAAGAACTTGATCGCTCAGATTGAGCCTATTCAAAACCGAGCCATTCCCGAGAACTTGAGTAATTACGAGAGCGCGCGCAGTGGTGCTACGTTTGCCTTCTACCTGGTATATCTCTGGCGTACGCTGATCTTCATTGGCGGGTTAATGGTTATTGTCTACTTCATCATGGGTGCTTTCGAGTGGATCACCGCCAATGGTGAGGCAAGCAAGATTACCTCAGCCCGTAATAAGATGACCGGAGCTATCGCCGGCTTCATCGTTCTTTCAGCGCTCTTTGTGATGCTGGAGATGATCGGTAGCCTCTTCGGACTCAACCTTTTGAATCCAAGTATTCCTACACCTACTGACGCACCGGCAGCCGTGCAGCAGTTTATTTAATATGTTAATGTTTCCTTCCTTCCTCCAAATGACCCTCGACCTCAAAGGTGAAGCCATTGAACAGCAGCTTCCGTTTGTTCAACAGGGCGAAGGCGGCTTCAGTGCGTTTATCTCAAGCATGTTAACTGCTTTAATGGCGGTTGCTGCGCTGTCTGTCTTGGTTTTCCTGCTCTGGGGTGCTTTTGACTGGATAAACTCCGGTGGTGAAAAAGGAAAAGTTGACTCCGCCCGCAACAAAATTACCGGGGCAGTTATGGGTATCGTCGTCCTGGCGACTGTATTGGTAATCTTTAACTTTATTCAACAGATTCTCGGTATCCAGGTCCTTCAGTTCACTTCGCATCCTAGTTCGTCTGCTCCGCCAGCTGCTGCTCCACTTACGCCTGGTCGGCTATAATGGAGTGAATCCTTGACGGCTTCTCGGAGAAAACATATAATTTAGACCGTATCTGGTGATACGAAAAAGTTAAAAGGAGACTCATGAAAAAACACCTTAAAGCCCTCACCGCTACTGGCAGTGCTGTCGGAATGTACCTTTCTTCAGCTGTCGTAGCTGCTGTTCAAGCACAGCAAAATAACAACCTGGGGAGCCCAATCAATACTCCAGACGGATACGCTGATAACATCGGTAAGCTGATCAGCTTCGTCCTCCGTGTTGTCTTGGCCATCGGTGCTTTGCTTGTCTTCGGTTACTTAGTGATGGGTGGTATTGAATACATCACTTCCGGTGGTGAAAAGGGTAAGACAGAGTCTGCCCGTAACAAGATCACTGCAGCTATCGTCGGTTTGATCATCCTCGCTGCCTCATGGGCCATTCTGAACTTGGCTCTGAGCTTCTTAGGCTTGGGTGACCTGGGTAGTGCCATCCAAAGTGTGGGTACTATCAACCAGTAAACTTTTACAAAGGAAACTGAAAATCCCCGCCGCAAGGCGGGGATTTTGGTT
>JACFOI010000029.1:3929-6495 GCA_019454415.1 Patescibacteria group bacterium
TGGTCCGGTGTCTGTGTGGATGGCGACGTCGCAACGATTCAGGGCTTCCAATGTTTGGTAGGGAATGTCTTACAGATTGGCGTAGCGGGAGTAGGACTAGCTGGTTTTGTAATGATGATCATCGGTGCTTTCAAATATCTTCTATCTGGAGGAAATGCCAAAGGCATTGACGAAGGACAGAAGACGATGACCTACGCAGTCGGCGGCTTGATCCTGGCCCTCAGTGCCTACTTTATTCTGAACATCATTGCCGACTTCACTGGCGTCCAAAGTATTCTCAACTTCACCATCCCTGCACCAGGGACACGAGCAGAAGACCAATAGTAGCCTGATTCTGGTCAGAGTTGCGTTATAATTTCGACATGGCCTCAACCCGGAAAAGATCTCTACTTCCGATTGTGTTGTTTTGCGTTCTGATGACGCTGATTGTCGCGAAGGTGATTGCTTTCCTGACTCCCGTTCCCCTTCAACCAAATCCCCAGACTGTCCCTACCGTTGCCGCGCCGGAGACTCCCTCTGAACCAGCTGTCAATCGCGCGGCTGTTCGGACGATTGCTCAGCTGGCACCACCGGCGGCTGCGGCAGTCGAGCAGCAATCAACTCCTGTCCAGGCCTCCTGTGCCGGGGCGCTACCCTCACCTTCTCCCGAACCCAAGCTGGAGTACTGTGAACAATCCAGTGTCAACCTAGCAGAGTATGTCACCCCTTCTTGTCCGGCAGGCGGGTGTGGCGCCGTGAACAGTAGTTCGGTGGGTTTGACCTTCTCCTATATCGGCGGTGTAAATAACCAAGTCTTCCCGATTAACTCCACTACTATCAAACAGCAGTCCAATGACATCTTCTTCCTTTATAGCCACCAAGGTGGCTATATCAGCCTACTTCAAGATACTATCTGGGGCGGCGGGCCAGCAGGAGGTTTCTTTGTCTGCGACGGGACCAATGAACAGGCGTTCTATCGTGTCTACGATGAAGGTGGAAACTGGGGAAATAAGCAGTACCCGGAGACTGCCTCCTGTGGATCTACCTGGAGCCACACGAGTGTCCTGAAAACCTACAAGAAAGTCTCTGACTCCGGCTTTGACATCAATGCTCCGGGCGCAGATCCAATGGCTCCCGAAAGTCAATTAACTGCCTGTAACGTCAGTGGCCAGACAGGCATTCCTTCCACCAACTCCGGAAAGCTAATCTTCCAGGGAGCTGCTAAGTGTAATGGGGTAGATTTTGACATGATCGCTGTTCAGAACGTCAGTGGCGCGGGTGCAGGTGAAGTTAACATGTATTGTAAGTACAAAGACGGCCGTCCAGGTCCTGGTCTGTGTGCGTTCTATCAAACGCTAGACTTTTCTAAACCGGAAAACCAACCTGGCAACTGGCCTGGCCAAGACATCTGCGCGCTCAAGGCTGGCGGGAGTCGTGCCACCTTACCTACCTACTTCGAGTACAACATTCAGCGTGAGTGTGGCCAAACACCAGTCAAGGTACTCAATAACTTCCTGGATGAGTACTCCGTCAGCTGTGTTCCGGAAGCAGACTACATTCTGGAGCTCGTTCGCCCGGATAAATGCAGCCGAACGGCACGAGGCTGTGGCGACTGGAACGTAGCCGGAGACCTGCGCTTTTCGGCTGATGGATCACTCTTTGGACTGTTCCGCAACCAGTCCGCTGTCGAGTCACGGTATAACACTATGAACGGCTTGAAGGATAAGAACCGCCAAGAGTCGATCGAGTCTTATCTGACTGCCAAAGTGGATCACATTCCTCTCTCTCAGCAAAGCTCGACCACCCAATTTACTTCTCAAAATCGACCAGGCGTCATTGACCTCAGCTCTTATCAGTCACCACTCTATAAACTCAGCACATTAGAGCAACAGTGTGAGTTGGTATTTGATAAGTTGCGCGCCGTCAAAGAATTATGCGAGCCGTTCAACCGGATCGAAGGTGAAGAAGGCTCAGAGTGTGCGATCAATCAATTCCTTCCGAACACTTCTCTGCGATACACGGACATGCTTTCGGCGTTAACGGATCCGTCGGATAGTGAAAAGTCTCTCTGTATCCAGCTGATGAATCCTGACTCCAGCAATGCCAATGCGGTGGCGCTGCGGGATCAGATTCTGAGTATCGATCCGGCCATGGAAGTTGCCTATCGTCCCGCCTTTATCGTAGTTGCAACGCTGGTAGGTAATCCGCTCCAACAAAACCCGGAGTTCCTGACCCAAAACTCGGGCGGCGGCTTGGATCGTAGTAACTTTTGGCAAGTTGACTACATGGAAGTCAAAGTTCCGACCTTCGGTTCTGACTTCCTTTATAAAAAGAACAACGGTAGTGCCAGTAACCCAGCGCGAGCTGGATCGACTTATCGGGACCCGCTTCGTTTCCTGGGTGACATCCTGACAACTCCGGAAATCCAAGAAAAGTACCTGCAAGAAGAAGAAAATGACCGGAATGCAATCCGAGCTAAAGCAGCTACCTTTGATCCCAATGTTGTTACATCTGGTGAAGTAATCGGGATGGGTGGGGTCCCGATTCGGTGTCGAGGGGGTGAAGGTCAGTATAGTGTCGAGGCTTG
>JACFOI010000007.1:0-46163 GCA_019454415.1 Patescibacteria group bacterium
TTGGCGCAGCTCGGTGACAGTACTGTCCGCGATCTGTGTCTCGAGATCCTGGTAGCTAATTCTAAAGCTGACATTCTGCTGGTACTGGTCGACAAACTCAACGGAAGCAATCAACGGCGAAACGCTCCGAATCGTTTCCAAAATGTTACCCACGTTAGTTTCCTCGGGGACAGTGAAGGTCATGTCTTCAATCACCGCGCTGGTTTTGGCAAGTGGCCGGTAGTGAGGATAGCCGTGACTGACTTCAATCAGCTTTGCTACTGGAATATCGACGCTCACCATTTTATTTGGTAGCAGCGTCAGCTCACCGAACACCACTTGTTCTTTGGTTGGCCCATCGACCAACAGGTGTGCTGTATTATTTCCTTCCTGCTTATAGCTCAGGCCGGTCACGTACAGTGTTCGCAGCAAGACTTCCAGATCACCTTTGACACGGCGCAGCGGCCGACGGGAGACCATGGTCAGATGAAGTGCCTCAACGGGTAGCTGTTTCTCTACCGGCGTATACGTATTCGCTAGCTCAAAAACGCCCAGATTCGGGTACTGAGTGTTCTGTTCCAGAATCTCAATGAGCGACGGAACCAACGAACGGCGTAAGTAGACACGGTCATCCGTTAGCGGATTCTGCAGTTGCAGATGTTCTTCGAGGGTGTATCCCGACTGTCGGGCAATTTCGGCACTGACCATGGAGTAGGTGTAAACCTCTTGCCAGCCTATCGCAGCCAGGAAGTGCTTGATCCGATTTTCCAGGTCAAAGTTGGTGTGCTTTGGCTTGTCCAACGGAATCGGCGTAGACATCAAGACACTTGGCAAGTTGTGATAGCCATAGATGCGGGCAATCTCTTCGATCACATCTGCCGGAATCCGAATGTCGGGGCGGAAAGTGGGCGGCTGAACAGTGAACGTTCCTTTTTTCAAGCTGACGACGCAGCCCAACTCTTCCAGGATGGTGGCGATCTTGTTAACTGGCAGCTCGATGCCTAAGTAGTCAGTGATCCGCTCCAAGCTGACTTCCACTGTGGGCTGCGGCCGCTTTCCAGGGAACTGGTCAAAGACGGGGCTGGCCACGGTGGCTTTACACAAGACTTGGAACAGCTTGGTCCCCTCTTCCAGGACTGGTAGGGCTAGATGGGGATCCACATTTTTTTCGTTCAGCTGCGCGGCCACAGTCCGAATTGCATGACTCATAGAGCCAAACCGGATCTTCTCCGCGACCACGTCCTCGATCCAAAATAGAACATTTTTAGTGTCTGCTTGAATTGCAGTGTTGGCGGTTCCTTTGATGCCCGGCAAGTCGATGATCACACCTTGATCGTTCTCAAAAACCAGTTCACCACCGACTGTGGTGTACTCGACCCCGTCGAGAGTCGTAAAAGGCTTACCCGCTTCCGCCTCTTTGACAATGATAGTGCCGCCCAGCTCCATGACTTTGTCATAGTCGAAAGCATGACAAGGATGACCAAGTTCGTGAGTAATGTAGTTGGTAATATCAATCACTGCGTCGTGAACGTTGATCTCCACCTGGCGCAGTCGCTTGGCCATCCACTTGGGAGTTTCTGCTCGTTCGACGGCGGCCAGTGCCACACAAACAACCCGGTGACAGAGCTTGGGGTCGTTGATGATAGTAGGCAGCTTGAGCTTTTTTGGCGCAGTTTTGGCATTGAACTTGATCGGGGCTGGCTCGAATGGTTTGAGGGCTGCTTTGATGCCGAACTGGTTGAGGATGACTGCTGCCTCGCGCGCAATGCCGCGCACTGACATCGAATCGACGCGATTGGTAGTCACTTCAATGTCGTAGACTGGTTCACCCTCGCGCTCATAAATGCGTTCCACTGAGGGCCCACACAGCGATAGGTACTTTTGTATTTCAGTTGGGCTGGCCTCGGTCTCGAGGTGCTCGAGCAGCCAGTTGTGAGGGATTAAGATATTCATTATTCTCCTTGTTCGTCTGCGAACTGATCTAAGAAAGTCGTCACTTCGTAAAACTGCTGTTGGTCTGGGGCCTGCTCGTGCTCAGTGCGGTAGCGTTTGCCAGTTAAGAGCTCGCGAACGTGTTGGCGCGAAACAAGAGCTGGCGTGTTTTCTTTGCGGATACGACCGGTGACGTGTAGGACGCCTTTACTCTCCAAGTCTTTTGCCATCAACGCAAACAGCTTTTTGGCCAGGTCTTTGCCTCGATACGGTGGCTCGACTTCCTTATTAACCACAGTTGCAATCGGGGGCTTAACGCTCTTATCGATTTTGTAGCTGAGGACGGCTGCTTCTCTCCCCTGCGGGTCTCTGGCAACCAATAAGTATGACTCGATGCCGGCAAACTCACTGACTTTCTCCCAGCTGACCGACAAAGTTTCTGGTCCAGCTAAGGTCCGAATCTCAATGGTGGCACGACCGTCTCGCAACTGATCTGCCAGCTGTGTTGAGAGTTGCTGATACTCGTTTTCTGGCATACTAGAACTGCTCCAAGAATCTCATTTCACCACTATAGAAGAGACGAATATCATCGATGTTGAGGCCCGGTTTGAGGGTGTAGGTTCGCTCTACTCCCCAGCCAAAAGCGAAGCCGGTGTACTCATCGGGATCGATTCCGCCGGCTTTCAAAACATTCGGATGAACCATGCCCGCGCCGCCAACCTCGTGCCAGCCGGATTTGCAGAACTTGCACTTCACTTTGGCGGGTTTGCCGGTCTCGTCTTTACCGTCCACCAAGCCAGTGCCATGACAGATGTGGCAGCTGAAGTCGACCTCAAACGACGGTTCGGTAAACTGAAAGTGAAAAGGCCGGATCCGACTCTTGGTGCCAGGCCCGTAGAACTCCTGGGCAAAGTAGTCCAGGGTGCCTTTTAGATTTTGAATTGTGATGCCTTTGTCGACTACCAGGCCTTCAAACTGATGGAACATCTGGGTGTGAGTGGCATCCTGTTGGCGGCGATAGCAACGGCCGATGTTAATCATCCGAATTGGTGGTTGGGAGTTCAAGCGTTCCATCTCGCGAACTTGGCCGTTGGAAGTGTGAGTCGTCAGGACGACCTTGCCGAACTTTTTGTCGATGGGTGCGTCAACGAAGAACGTCTCCCACTCGTCCCGAGCCGGGTGATTGGGTGGCATGTTAAGCGCTTCAAAGACATAGTGATCCCAGTCAATTTCTTGGTAGCGAACGCGGGTAAAGCCGATCCGCTCAAAAATCCGAGTTACCTCCTCCATCGCTTGTGAGACAGGATGGATGTGGCCGAGCTTGGGCGGCTGCCCAGGGATGGTCATGTCGGTCCACTCAGGCGCCAGATCTTGTTCAAGGGTGAGCTTATTGATCTGTTTTTCGAGTGATTCTTTGAGCTCGTTCAAGATCTGCCCTGCTTCTTTGCGATCGTCAGGGGCAACCAGGCGGATATCTTTAGCAAGTTCATTGAACTTGCCTTTTTTACCGAGATACTTGGTAGTTAGCTCTGCTGGCGGGGCTTGGTCGAGCGACAGCTCTGCACGAATATCCTCTGCCTTACGACGGAGGGCGGTGAGGGTGATGGTGATCTGTTCTGGCATACAGTTCCTTGATTATAGTGTCTTTTCAACGAAAAACCCCGCGGGTGCGGGGTTTTGAACTTTCTGTTTTGGTTTTTTGGACGCGCTTCGATTACCCCCGCACTTTTTCGACGATGGTTTTAAACGAAGCAAAGTCTGTGGCAGCAATGTCGGCCAGGATCTTGCGGTCGAGGGCGATATTAGCTTTCTTGAGCATTGGCACAAAGCGGGAGTAGCTGACGCCGCCGACCTGTTTCAAGGCTGCAGAGATGCGCAGGATCCAGAGGGATCGCATGTCGCGTTTGCGCAGCTTGCGGCCGATGTAGGCGTATTGACCTGCGTGCAGGTCAGCTTCTTTGGCACGTTTGTAGAGGCGGGTGTTGGCGCCACGGAAGCTCTTGGTGCGAGCCAGGACTTTCTTGTGGCGACGATGGCGGACGGTACCGGTTTTTGTTCTTGGCATGATTCCTCTTTTTTCTCTTTTGCTGCGCTTATCTCAAACCAAGCATGTGCTTGATTCGGCGTGCCCATTTGCCGGTCACCTCGATTGGTTTACGGCTGTGGCGGATCGCTTTTTTACTTTTCTTACGGCGTAAGTGGCGCATGTTTTGAGCACGGCGCAGGACTTTGCCGGTGCCGGTGATCTTGAAACGCTTAACTGCGCCTTTGCGTGTTTTTCGTTTGTACTTCTGCATACTGCCTCACTAACGATTTCTTACTTTTTCTTAATTGGCATCAACTGAGCCATCATCTTCTTGCCCAGCATTCTTGGTTGTATCTCGACAGTGGCAATGTCGGCAGTCTCGGCAAAAACACGGTCAAAGTGTTCGCGGCCGAACTCCTGCTTG
Source organism: Patescibacteria group bacterium (assembly GCA_019454415.1). Classification (GTDB taxonomy): domain Bacteria; phylum Patescibacteriota; class Microgenomatia; order UBA1400; family PJMF01; genus UBA924. The sequence continues at coordinate 4,362 of JACFOI010000007.1, forward strand.
GTAATCGCTCTACCCCGGAACTCCAGAGTTAAGCGCACCTTGTCACCTTTTTTTAAGAACTCGACGACGCGTTTGAGTCGAGTCTGGAAGTCACCTTCCCCGATAAACGGAGTGAAGCGGACTTCTTTGATATCTTGTGCCTTTGATTTCTTGCGGCCTTCAGCCATTTTTTGCTGAAGTTGATATCGGTACTTGGCCAGATCAATGATCTTGGCAATGGGTGGATTGGCAGTTTCAGTCACCAGCACCAGATCCTTCCCTTCGGTACGTGCGCGCTCCAATGCTTCTTGAGTAGACATGACCCCAATCATCTCGCCGATGTCGGTGAGGACCCGTAGCTCTGGAACCCGGATGTTGAAGTTGGCGGTAATCCGGAACTGCGGCTGAGGCCGTTGAAACGGTTTTTTTCTAATCATGAAATCGTTTTTTCGTCTGCTCCTGTTGGATGGCTTACGTAACGACCTTGTATTATGCCATAGCACCCTCGAGATTGCTAGGGGGAGGTCAAAAAAGATCTTGCTCCACCTCCCCTGACTTTGCTATAACTAATTCGCTGAAGAATCAGCGTAAAACGTGCTTGAAATTGCAAAGGAAGCCTATGCCTGCCAAAGCCAAGAAGGCCACCCCCAGAAAAACTGCCTCAAGCGCCGCTTCTCGTCGAGTAGCTGCCCGCTCTGTCCGAGCTCCCCGCCCGGCTAGACCCATCGCCAAGATCCCACGCCCTCACCGGGAAGAGAGTATCTGGACCAAACAGTACTTTTTGGAGCCTCAGATCGAGTTTTTCAGAAGACATACCAATGCCCAAGTTCTGCTGGCACTCTTTATCGGTGCTGCGCTCTTCTACTTCTTCATCGTCTGGTCAAACAGAGTGGAGATCTTCCCGGAACTTTTCTCCTGGTAAACCAGGGTTTCCGGCGTTAAAAAGTACGACTCGTTTTCTTTAGAGAATAACGCTGTCTTCCTCAATGCTGCTGCCGTTTTGCAGGATAAAGACGTCCGTGTTGTAGCTGTTAACGCCCACGAACTCAGCTTCCCCACGCTGGATTTTCAGGTACGGTTCACAAGCGGAGCAGCTCTCCCCACCCGGACACTTGTAACGTTCGAGCTTGCGGGCCAGTTTGACTTGTTTGGCCAGCTCCAGCACTCGCTGGCGGGAGACTTCTAGATCAGGGAGTGTCTTTTCCGTCAGCTCATCCGAGTACTGCAGGTACCAATAGCAGGCATGTGCGACTTGACGTTTTTGGCAGTTGGCGACCAACAGTCGGTAAATCGGGAGCTGGAGGGAGTCATCTTTTTCTTCGTTTTTACCGGTTTTGAAGTCAATGATATTAACCATGTCTGTATCTGGCAAATACTCCAGCCAGTCGACCTTACCGCAGAGAATAATCTGGTCCTCCTCACTTAGCCAAAAATGCGGCAAGTCCATGTTAATCTTGACGGCCAGGTTTTTGAGGGGGCCTGGATGCTGTTCTACGCGCCGAATCATCTCTTCAGCTCTGGCACGATATCGGGCTTCCTGTTCGGGACTGGAAAACCCACCCTTTTTTCCCGAGACTTTTTCCCAAGCAGTAGCCAGCTTCATCAACAGCGGTTGCCGGAAGCGTTGGTCTGTCGGTAGAGTTGAGAGTGACTCCACCACGTCATGAACAGCTTGACCCAGAGCCAACGGCGGCGTCATCAAGGTCATCTTGTGCCCGGTTTCTGGACGTTTATAGACATTCTTGAGGTAATAAAGCTGCGGACAGGCTAGAAAATCGCACAGCGAAGAATGCGAAACCCAGACAGCAGAGTACTTATCAGGCATAAAACGTCGTCTTTCCTGGTTTAGAGTGCTTTATCCTCGATCTCTTGGCCTAGTTTTTCGATGAAGTTTTGAAGCTGTAGGAGGCCGAGATCTTGGTTGCCGCGATGGCGGACACTAAGCATCTTATCCTCGACTTCTTGTTTGCCCAGAATAATCATGTATGGCACTTTCTCCTTCTCCGCCCGACGGATCCGTTTCTGCATACTCTCAGCCTCATTCCAGTTCTCTACCCGGATTTTGGCCTGACGCAGCGCAGTGGAGACTTCCGCAGCATACTGATGCTGGTCTTCTGAGATCGGAATGACCACAGCTTGCACAGGCGCCAGCCACAACGGGAAGGCTCCCCCAAACTTCTCGATTAAGAACGCCATGGTCCGCTCAACTGCCCCAATCGAAGATCGGTGAACCACAATCGGCTCTTCTTCTTTACCTTCCTCATTGATGTAGCTGAGCTGGAAGCGTTTGGGCATCACAAAGTCATACTGGACGGTGAAGGCAGTCTCTTCTTTGCCATGCACGTTCTTCATCTGGACGTCAATCTTGGGTCCATAGAAGGCTGCTTCATCTTCAGCTTCAAAGTACATTGAACCACGTTGCTGTAACACTTGTCGTAGCACATTCTCCGCAAAGTCCCAGGCAGCGTCGTCTTTGTAGTACTTTTTGTCGTCCTGGCGATTGCCGAGTGACAGTCGGAAACGGTAGTCTTCACCGGGCTGGAGACCCCACAGCTTTAAAACGTACTCGATCAGATCAATCACGCCGTTAATTTCCTCGACTGCTTGGCTCTTGCGGGCGATGATGTGGGCATCTGCCAAACAAAACGTCCGGACGCGCATCAGACCAGTCAGCTCGCCGGACTTCTCATAGCGATACAGCTGGGCCAGCTCGGCTAAGCGCATCGGCAGCTCTTTATAGCTGCGCGGCTGTGATTTGTAGATCTCAAAATGATGTGGACATGTCATCGGCCGGAGCATGAACTCCTCGTCGTCAATCGTGATCGGCGCGTACATGGTGTCTTTGTAGTACGGGTAGTGTCCGGAAGTACGGTAGAGATCGAGCAAGGCGATGTCAGGGGTGTTGACGTGCAGATAGCCGCGGGCCAACTCTTCATCTACCACAAAGCGCTCGAGCTCACGGCGGACTGTGGCGCCTTTGGGCGTCCAGAGCGGCAATCCCTTGCCCACCAAGTCAGAGAAGGTAAACAGCCCGAGTTCTGCACCTAGTTTGCGGTGATCATTCTGACGTGCCTTTTCCAGTTGTGCCAGATAAGCATCGAGCTCTTCTTGAGAATTGAATGCTGTCCCATAGATCCGCGTCAGCATCTTATTTTTCTCGTCCCCATGCCAGTAGGCACCGGCGACCGAGAGCAGCTTGAATGCTTTGATGGCGCCGGTAGAGTCGGCGTGAGGTCCACCACAGAGGTCGACCATCGAACCTTTCTCTCCGGGCTGACCCGTCCAGTAGATCGTGACTTTCTCACCGCGTTGCTCGATTTCGTCGACCCACTCGAGCTTGTACGGATTATTGGCAAATAGTTTCCGTGCTTCGTCTACAGAAACTTCCTGTCGGATCATTGGCAAGTTGCGGTTGATGATCTCCCGCATGCGCTTTTCAATCTTGGGAAAGTTTGCTTCAGAAATAACTACTTTGACTTCAGGAGAAGGGGTGCTGTCAAAGTCACAGTAAAAGCCGTCTTCGGTAGCCGGACCCATGGCAAGCTGGATTTCAGGATACAGCTCCTTGATGGCCTGGTGCAGAACGTGCTCGGTAGTATGCCGCAGTGCCCAAAGCTGCTGTTCGTCGACTGACTTATGGCTGAGCGCCTCGTCAAGTTTTTGTGACATACGTTCCTTCCTGCCTCTTGCAGTTCTATTGTACTTGATTTCTTCCTATTCCTAACACCTGGCCGATTGTTTCCACTTTATGCCGGACTTCCTCAGCATAGTCACTATTTAGTGCCATGACTGCCTGAATGTGAGCCCACATCATCAAGCGGGTTGGCTCAGTAAGGCGAGCAATTTGGCGCTGAGCATCTTCAGCAGAGACGCCAAGCTCTTGGATACTCTCAACATAGACGCCTTTAGATAAAAGGAAAAGTTGGTACAACAGCCACTTGGCTTGGAGGCGCTCTTTGTCTTTGGATAGTACTGGTTTAGCCACTTCAACTGACATACTCTCTTCACTGCATCGTTTTGCCCATAAAAAACCCCTCTAGAGAGGGGTTACGATGCGCAGGTTTTTGCTTACATCAAACCCCACTCCATTCAGTGGTGGTAACGGTTTGAATAGGACAAAGCATATGGTTGGTAAACACGAGGACAGATTATACAATACTTTGCCATGGATGGAAGCCAGGTGCGTACTTGGGGAGTGAGTTTGCTGCTTGTAGCGGTAGTGCTGTGGGCTGGTGTGGGTGCTTTTTTGACTGATCCCTACTTTCCGTGGACCACGGTGCGAGCTCCTTACAGGACATCTATCAAGAATGATGGCACTATTGAACTCGTAGAAGTACAACCACCTGTTTTCCGGCGCGACTGGTTCTCGCGACTGACCGCCTATGTCAGGGCCGGCAGTCGGATTTTAATCTATCGTTGGATACCAGAAAGAAAACTGGGACACTCCACCGCCGAAGTACTGGCAGTACTCCACGACCAGCGTTTCCAACCCGATAAGCCCTATGTCATCACCGGAGCCCACTACTCTGATCTCTATGTTCGTAACCTCGGAATTTTCTTCAATGAGCTTACTAATGAGCAGCTCGAACAGTCTCCTCAGGACCTTCAAAACCGCCAACGTCTGGCACTACAAACAGTTGCTCTCGACCTGGCTTTTCTACGGGCAAACGGCCGGCTAGTCACGACGATTGCTCCTTTAGGCGGTAGCTCTTTCACAGGAATAAATATCTACACTGAGCCGTCCGACTCACTGTATGCCGTCTTATTTACTCTCAATAAACTCAAGCAGGCTGAACCCACTCGTACAGCCGCCAACTCACTACTGGCTGACAATAAAGAAGTCCTGCAGCGGGAGCTTCTCCGCTACCTGCAGACTGTCATTGATCCACGCACCCTGACTATCCGCAACGACATCCATCTCTCCGGAGCTCGTGATGGAGTCAAACGAACGGCCTCGTTTTACGATACCGTGATCGCTTGGCAAACAGTCCGCTTGGCAGACCAGCTTCAACTGATCCCTTTGCAAGATTGGCCCGCAGAGTTGCAGCCGCTGCTGGATGGAGCAGGCTGGAAACAAACAATCATTGACCGCTACTGGAATGCAGACAAGGGGTACTTCATCAATGACCTAAGCGAGAAAGCTGGAGGGAAGGCAGATGATTTTGGAAGTGATAGCTTGGTTGTTCTTTCCACTGGTTTCCTGGATCCTGGCCAAGAACAGGACCGCCAAAAACTTGAGCGGATCGTGGAACACATCCAACAAAACACCCTCGATCGCCCCTTCCCTCTCAAGTACTCCACGACCAACGGCCAGAATCGGATGCACTGGACGGTCAAGTACTTTGCTCCGGGATACATGGGGAAAGGAATCTGGAGTCACTGGGGAGTCGAGTATGTAAAGACACTTCTGGCACTTAGCCAGACGTCCGATCCGGCAGAATGTCTTCACCTTGAAGATGCCCGGGAGTTTTTGGATTTGTATGCACAGAATATCGCCGCCTTCGGCGGCTATCCTGAGCTCTACGGTCAGGATGGTAAACCCTACCAAACTCTTGCACTGCGCTCGGTCCTCCATTCCGGTTGGGTCGTTAACTATGAAGCAGCCCATGCGGCGCTAGAGTCGGACTTGAGGACTACTAGCTGTCAATTTTGAGTGTATTTGTTAGAATACGTAGTCTAACGACCGCGTAGCTCAGTTGGTTAGAGCGCCACATTGACATTGTGGAGGTCAGGAGTTCGAGCCTCTTCGCGGTCACCCTTTTCTTTTAACTCGCAGTAGCCAAGGCCGGCAATAAGATCCACATGGGTACGTAGTTCAGAAACCAGATCTCGGTTTCTTTTTCTTGGGAGAGTGTTTGTTCTTCGCTGTGGTAGATCACTTTTTCAGCGCCGGCTGTTTCAAAAGGTGGGAGTGTCCCGTGAATCCACACTTTGTGGCGGGTGCCTCCATCCACCTTTTCTGTCTGGTAACCAATGGCCCGATAGCGATTGTGTTCTGACATATAAATCAGTCTACACCTGTTTTTTGAAAAACCATAACTATAGGTTTTGGGTGGTGATTGCTATAGTGAGTATATGGAACGTTTACTGGAAAAATCTTCCCATGTTTTGGCCATATTGGTCTGTGTCGCTTTTATGATCTGCGGCGTCGCAGTCTCGCTGCATCGCTTTTGGCAGTACGAAACCCAGTACTATGACTTCGGCATCTTCGATACCGCGATTCGCAGGGTGGCGGTGTTTCAACCACCAGTGATTGATCACTTTATTGTGGAAGATAAACTGATCTGGGCTGATCACTTTCACCCTGCTATTTTTCTGCTCAGTCCGTTGTACTGGTTAACTGACCGGAGTGAGGTAATCCTGATCGTTCAAGCAGTGGCAGTGGGGCTGAGTGCATACGTGCTCTATCGGATGAGTCAGGGAGTGCTTAAGAGTAATTTTTTGAGTTTGGCGGTCTTGGTCTCCTATGTTGCTTTTGTGGGACTGCAAAATGCGATTATCACTGACTTCCACGAAGTGACAGTGATGACGTTACCTTTAATGCTCTGTTACTGGGCTATTCTGACAGAGCGAAAGCGCGCGTTCCTCTTCTTTTTTGTCTTAACACTGGCGTTTAAAGAACTACTCTTCATGCTGGGCATTGGCTTGGCAATCTTTGTCTTTTTCTACCGGCCGAAATGGCGCAAGTTAGCTTTGGCGGCAGGAGCGTACGCAGCACTGTGGGGGTTAATAACCATCAAGTTGATCATTCCCTACTTCTCGGAAGGACTTTACCAGTACACGCCGCCAGCGAGGAGCATCGGAGAGATCCTAGCGGCGTTAGTTTCACCGGCGGTCAAGCTGAAGACGACCTTCAACATCTTCTGGAGCTTTTTGTTTCTGCCGCTCTTTTATCTGCCCACTCTTCCCATTTTGTTGATGAACCTCGCAAGTAGGTTTCTGTCTATCAACAGCAACCTATGGGATCTAGGTTTTCACTACAACGCCGAGATTGCTCCGACACTCGCGGTCAGTGCACTGTTGATGATTGCTTTTCTGCAAAAGAAGCTGCCTCGTCCGGCAGTTCTGGGATTGGCTGTAGTACTGCTTCTCAATAGCCTGTTCTTATATCGCTTTGTGTTCCGCGGGCCGTTTGGCTTGGGTTATAACCCCGCCTTTTATGCTCATACTCAAGACTTTGCCTATCTAAATGAGTTTCTGGCGAAAGTGCCGACTGGCAAAACTATCATGACGCAGAACAACTTGGCTGTCCGCTTTACCGATCGCAAGGTCAAGTTGCTGCGGCAGAACTATGAAGACTATCAGCCAGAACTGATTGTGCTTGATTTGCGCGACGGCCAAAATCCCAACAACTTGATGGGTGCGGGTGATGTCGCCAACATTCTGATGCGTTTGGAACAAGACCCCCACTACGAGGTCCTCTATCACGAGGGTCAACAGTACATCTTTCAAAAGAAGTAAATGGAGGGTTGCTGTGAGTGATCGTCTTAGCGCCGGGCGATCTTCTTAAACGCCTCAGCAAGCATCCCTGGCGCAACACTTGAAGAGCTATGGGTCGTCGTTTTCAACAGCAGCGCTCTTTCCTTTGCCTCATCTTCACCCAGAAAGTCTACAATCTCGTTCATCTTCACCAGCGCATCGTACTCCGGAACTAAGAACGAGACATCTACTCCGGCATCATACAGCGGTTTCAGCTCACGATAAGAACTGCCAGTGAGAAGTCCAGTAATCAGACGAGCTGAGCCCAACATCGCCTGGGCATAGAGCCGCCAAGTGGCTTTTTCTGTTTCCTCTTGCTGTTCCGGTGTCTCGGTTTCTTCTATAGGCAAACCGGAATACGTTTCCTGAACATACTTCCCCAAAATTCGACCACGCTTGGTGAAAAGCTGACGGACAGTAGCCTGGTCTCCCCGTTGGGCAGCAATCCAGATAAGATCGTCATATTCATACAGTTTTTGTTTTTCTTCATCAGTCAGCCGGGCAAATCGTGCCTGGAGCGTATCCGGATTGTGCGTCTGATAGACACCGTCGATCTCGTTGGCAACTGGCGAGCCACCTGCTTTGCCTCGCTGGGACTCATCATGAAAGAAACGGGTAATGAGCCCTGCTTGCTCAGGGGCTGAGAGGAAGACAGCATCATCTTTTTTGGCACCTGGGGCTTTTAGAGGTAAGTACGCTACTGTCTCCAAGCCGAAGATATGTCCAGACTTTTCGGAACCAGCCAAAAGGATATCTTTCATCCGATAAACTCCCTGGGCCAGCTGGCGGAGATTCTTCCCAAAGCCTCCGGGAGACATCAGGACCAGGTGCAGTTTCTGAAGATCAGGATGATCTCCTTTAAGATCCGGTCGCATCTTGCGGACCAAAAACATCACTCGTGCCAACTCAACGGCGCCCAGGGAGTGTCCGTACAAGTGAATATCCTGTCTATCACTGAGTGCTTGAACGACTTTACGCGCCAAGAGAATGTGCCGATCTCTATCAGGCAGCTTCAAGGTGTCCGGAGAGATATAAGAGTTTCTGGCTTCAAACTGGGCGCCTGGGTAGTGTTCCTGGACTGCCTGAGCAACCTCGTCATAGATGGCTTTCATGCCTTGATCAGTTCCCATGATGCCAGGAAGATAGATGTGGAGAGATGAGTGCGATTCTGTTTCGTGAGATTCGGCAGCAGGACGATAAGCAGCTTCAGGCGCAGAAGACATAGCCGTGGTTACTGTGAGATCTTATAGTTGTAGGTTTTGCGATGCTCTTCGTCGCGGGTTTTGACACGGTCGAAGCCATACTCTTCCATTGTAAACCGATAGCCTGCACCCATGCCAGTCACATACGAGCTGTTCATTGGGTCGACGTCAATTTTTTCGTTCGGCCGCTCCTCGGTCATCAGCACTGAGGCATGTTTGATGATTGGAGCACTATTATAGGCACGGTATCGATAGCCTTCATCTAGGGCAATATCCCAGGCTTGCGGTGAGAGCTCCCGAACAACAAAGTATCGTTTGCGTTTGAAGTTGTTATCTTCGTCAAAGGTTTCTACCACAAACCGTTTGTTGCGAATGGCCTGACCTGTGGAGTAGGTCTTCCATGAATAGTACAGATTGTAGATGAGGGCGAGGCTGGCTCGCTCGAACCCAGTCATACCTGTATTTTACTCTATGAATCAGGGAAAGCACGGAGAGCTAGCGAGTGAGAAACAGAGTGACTTTATCCACCGGCGCGCGCCAGTTGGCGTTCGTGGTGCATCGTATCCCAAACGTTCTTCGTCTGGGCGTGACCCTTGGCATTGAAGTTGAGGGAACCCTGCTTGGCTTTTTTGCTGCCAAAAGTAGTGGCCCAGGTACGTGCGCTATGAATCTTCTGACGAAGCAGGATGATGAACTCTTTGAGTTTGGAGAAGAAGCCTTTCGCTCCTTTACCCGCCTCCCCTACTTCCACCACGTTAGACATGATGGCGATGTCGACGTCTTTGACCATACCTTCCAACTCTTGAGTAAGGAGGCGTAGTTCGTGGCGAATATCATCGATCTCTTTTTTGACCTGTTGTTTGCGGGCATCAAAGATATCTTTTTGATCTACTGGATTTACCCGTCGGTGAAGCTCCTGGCGAAGGCGTTCTCGACGCTGTTGTTCGAGCAAGCGTTTTTGCTGTTCTGCAGGATTGAAGACTTCTTGGGAGGGGGTGTTTTGCTGAGGAAGACTGTCAGCTCCCTGGGTGGCGTCATCTGTACCCATGGCTCCACGAGCCTCAGCCAAGGCTCTGGCAAACGGGTTTACTCCAGATGGCTGTGGTCGGTTAGCTGGTGACTGACCAAAGTTATTCATATCTATCTACGCAAACAATACCTTCAAAGAAGGTTTTTGTTATTATAGGCCTAATTACTCGAGATGTCAACTTATAGTGAAGTATAGCGTACTTTTTCTAAAGTGAAAGAAGGTGGCGGATGATCTTTTGCTTGGCTATGCTGTTAAAAATATAGCTCCGGTAGTCGGCATTTTCTTGCTGTTCCTTGGTCATTTGATCACCGAACACTTGCTTCATCATCTCGTCAATTTCTTTGTCCTCCACCGAAAGCTTCTCAGCTTTTCCAATCTCGGCCAAGATAAACTCAATCTGGAGAGAGGTGGCAGCTGCACTGAGGTATTCGAGGCGAAGCTGGTCGGCCGTCATGTTGCGAGACTTAAGGTAACTCTCAACTGACAGCTTGAGCTGATCCAGCTGCTCCAGGAGGCGGTGCAGTTCGCGATCAGCCTCTCGACGCACTAAAAGCTCAGCAATCTCTGGCTTAATCTCCTCCACCAAATGCTTAAAGATTTGGCGAGTGCGCAAGTCATCTTTCTGTTGGTCAGTCAAAGTGGTGGGCGCTTGGTCTGCTTTCTGGTCTTTCTGATCAGTCGTCTCGGCCTCTTTCGCCTTTTTCACCAGCTCAGCTTCTTGGTCTGCAATATCTTTTTCCGCAGCTTTTTTGGCTGCTTTGACGATATCTTGATACTTGCCCAGTTTGATGACTGGAGCCTCGGCAAAGCTGGCAACCAGCTTCCAGTCTTTCCCCTTCTCAATCTCTTCGGGGTCAATTTCCGGCTGAGAGATAGGGTGCTTGTCGGCTGCCTTGATTGCCTCGGCATAAGCCGTAGGCAGAACTTGCTGAAGGACGTGCTCTACCAGAGCACTTTGGTCCACCATCTTCTCAACCATCTCTAACGGAACTTTGCCTTTGCGGAAGCCGTCAGCCTTGGTATTTTGGGCGAGACGCCGTAGACTTTTTTGGTACGCAGGTTCGACATCCGACCACTTGAGGGTGATGTGAATGTGAGAGTTGGGGGCAATTGGCAGTCGTGGCTGCGGTTGGTCCTGGGTAGGTTCTTGAGTGGTTTTTTTGGATGCTGGGGTCTTAGACATGGTGGGAATTATACCTCACCATCCTACTAGTCGCAGATACGGCTCAAATCTTCTATGATGGAAGAGAGGCATGAAACGAGTTGCCAGTGTTTTACTAGTCCTTTTGAGTATGCTGACATATGGTGGGCTAGTTCTGGCCAATCAGGTGTACGCTCAGGCTGTCATCTTTGCCTCCCCCACCCCTGGCCCCTCGCCGGCAAACATCACCGTTGACTGTGCCCCAAACTCCATGCCGAGTTTGTCGGTCTTTGTCCCTTTGGGAATTGTCCTTGACCAACCGTCAGGAATCCGGATTGTGGGCGCTCCAGAGATCTTCCGGGGGAAGCGGGTCTGGCTGTTCTTTGAGAATACCAATCCTCCTACCGATTTTGGTTTCTACACCTTCAGTCTTCCGCTCCACATCGATAGTGCTGGAAATGCTGACTTATCAGGCCAAACACTTAATCAACTGATGTCGATTTCTCCTGGCACGTATAAAATTTCCATTCGGGGCGGTCCAATCACCACCCAGAGTGATGGCGGGCCGCTTGTTGAGAACTACCCGATCTGTTTCGAGCAAACCACTTACAACGTGGAGGTAACTGCCGGGACAGAAAGCTGTCTTGATCTTGGTGATACCTGTACCCCAGGTACTTCACCTAACCTCTGTTACGCGGCTCAGTACGCCTATTGTGATGACACGCAGAATCCACCACGAATCCGGCTGCCTGATCTCCCGCCGGTAATTTTGAACAACGCGCTCTGTGAGTATGTTTCTACACCGGGAAGTGTGACCTGTGCTCAAGCACTTGAAAGTCGGCCCATTACTTGTGGAATTGAGTACATGAGTCGGATTAATTCAGGGGACTCTTCTAGCCCAGTGGGTCAGATTACGATGTGTTGCGAAAGTACTTCGGAGTGTGGAAAAGCTCAGGGCTTGGATCAGGAGGCTGGTGAGGAGTCAATGGTTCCGTTCAATGCCTGCCGACAGATTGCAATTCCGACCGGTGATCCTGCGCGGGCTGCTACCCAGAGAGAAAAACGTGATGCCTGCTGTAAATGTATGACTGGTGATCAGAGTTCATTTTTCGTGACGTCCGAACAGCGATGTTCGGGAGAAGTCGAGGCGGAAGAAGATCCGCTTCAGGCCGCCAACAGAGGCATCTACACCGCAGTCGGATGTATCTCTGCCGATGCTACAGCCGAGGGCGGCATGGTCACGACCCTAGTACGGATCGGGATTGGCCTAGCAGGCGGTGTGGCGCTATTGATGATCCTGGCAGGTAGCTTCATGTTTACTACTTCTCAAGGAGATCCGAAGCGCGCCAATGAAGCAAAAGAGCTGATTACTTCAGCAGTGATGGGGATCTTGTTTATTATCTTCTCCGTCACGATCCTGCAGTTCATCGGCGTGACGGTGCTGCATATCCCTGGCTTTGGAAGTTAGCACGCAGGTATTTCAAAACCTAAACAGAACTAAAAATCCCCGCTTGCGCGGGGATTTCCTTGTTTCTTAAACAGTGTTTATCTGTCTCGGTTATCTCGACGGAAGTTGTCGCGTCGTCCACCACCGAAGCCTCCTCGGCCTCCGCGGTCTCCGCCACGATCACCGCGAGGTTGCCACTCGTTACGTGGTTTAGGTGGTTGCGCAACGTTCACTGCGATTTGGCGACCGTCAACTTCTCGTTGGTGTAAACCAGCGACAGCTGCTTGGGCCTCCTCATCGGTGGACATCGTTACAAAACCGAAACCTTTTGAACGGCCGGAGAACTTGTCGGTGAGAACAAAAGCTTCCTCAACAGTGCCGAACTCAGCAAATAACTGCTGAAGATCTTCACTGGTTAAGTTCCAGCTCAAGTTACCAACAAAAAGTTTTCTCGGGTTCACACCAGCTTGCGCTTGGGGTGCCGTTGCTTGATCTTGGGTATGATCTGACATCAAAAAATACTCACCTCTTTTCTTAATGGTGAGGATGGGAAAGAAAGTATCAGCGGACCTGAACCCACGTTCCTACCTACTGCTCAGGGCCGCTGTGATCAATGCTTTTTGCACACTGAGTACAGGGATGAACACTCAAATAACTGTAATCTATTATACAACATGCTCTGCAATAGGGAGCATGGTATACTCCTAGCGCGGTTTTCCTTGAGTAAATAGCGAAAAATAAAGGAGTTTTCATGTCAACACCGACTCTGTTACACGTCATCTGTGACTATGCTCCTGCCGGACTTGAGTTTGGTGAGATCAGCAGCCGGCTGCATCTCCACCTCTCTGATCCTCACGGAGTCCGGATTCACCCCACTTCCGTTCCCCCACTGGATACGATGGCCATTGGTTTTGTGACTGCGCAGTACGCGTTTGCTCCCCATCATGGTCGGATGGTGATCTATGGTAACGCTGCTCCTCGTCGTGATAAGAGCAAAGCCATGAAAAACAACCAAGATAACGGTATCAAGTATGCCCGGCTCGATAACGGCGTAGAGATCATTAACGTCTACTCCGAGTTTGCGTTCGGTTTTGTCAAAGATCACATCGTTGAGTATCGCGGAATTGACAGCCCTGAAGGCGGCTCACAGTTCCGTTCTCGGGACTTCTTCCCGGAGCGAGTGGCTGAGATTGTTAACGGTAATCGCTCGATGTTGACCGACGAGCTCGATATCAATGCTATTCCTGACATCCCCAACAACTTAGTCGCTTGGACGGATGGTTTTGGCAACATTAAGACCACCATGCGTCTCTCTGATCTAGAAGATCTGGGACTCAAGGTGGGTCAGAAAGTTCAAGTCATTCTGAATGGTGTTTCAATGCTCGGTGTAGTCGCTGTGGGCGGCTTTTCTGTTGACCGAGGTGTCTTGGCAGTCAATGCTGGCTCTTCTGGCTATGAAGACCCGTTTATCGAGCTGTTCCTGAGAGTCCATCACATGCGTGAGAAAACAGCTGCCGTCCGCTTTGACTACCCGGAGGGTGGTACTCCATTTGAGATCAAGCCGCTTGATGAGTAGGTTGAAGGGATAACCCGATGCCCATGACCGATTACTTTGCCACTCACGCTCCTGCGATTTCTCAAGAAATCAAGGATTTCTTTGCCGAGCGGCGTAGAGCTGCCCGCGAACTCTCCCCCAATCTGGAACAAAGTATTGATATTTTGGAGGACTTTACGCTGCGTGGCGGTAAACAGATCCGGCCGATGCTAGTACTGCTGGGATATGAGCTCGCTGGTGGAAAGATCAACAAAGCTGCTTATCAAGTAGCGGCTGCTGTTGAGATCTTTCATAAACATATCTTAAATCTCGATGACATGGCTGACCGTGATGAGATGCGCTACAACGGTCCTACGATCTGGAAAAAGTACGAAGCAGTCTTTGAGGGCTGGAAAGACGCCCAGCATCATGCGCGCAGCTTTGCCGAGATTGATGGCACCCTGCTGGGGTCTTTCGCCTTTGATCTTGTCCGGCGTGCGCAGCTCCCGGCAGAAATCAAGCTGGCGGTGATGGAGGTTCTGATTAATCGCATGTACTTTGAGACCGTGGCTGGTTGGCAGATTCACTATCATCAGAATCAGGAATCACTGGAAGCAGCAAACGAGGAAGTGTTTATCAAGGGGCTCGACCTAGTGACAGCCCGGTACACCTTTGTCGGCCCGTTGAAGATTGGTCTAATCCTGGCAGGAAAAACACCATCAAAGCTGAGGAAGGCGGTCGAAAGCTACGCCATGAAAGTTGGCCTCGCCTTCCAGATTACCGACGATATTTTGGGCGTGTTCGGAGATCCTAAAGAAACCGGGAAGTCGGTGGGGAACGACATCCGCGAAGGGAAAAAGACGCTTTTGCTCCAACGTGCCTATCAGGCAGCTCAGCCCGCTGATCAAGAGTTCCTGGCGGATGTCTGCGGCCGGGAGTTGCGTCCTCAAGAGTTGGAGCGCGCCCAACAGATTATTCGAGACACCGGCTCGCTGGAGTACTCTCTGCAGCTGGCTCACCAGCAAATTGCTGTGGCCTCTCAGGATTTACAAGCAGTACAGCTTTCCGGCAAAACTGCCGAAGAGGCACGCAGTGTCTTGCGGGAGCTAGCAGAGTTTATCGGGCAGAGAAAAAAGTAGGATGTGAGGCACGGGCGGGATTCGAACCCGCGAACGAAGGTTTTGCAGACCTCGCCATTGGACCGCTCTGGTACCGCGCCAAAAAAATCAGACAAGTACGTTGCCCATTTTACCAGATAAATTAGCGAACGCGGCGATAGAGATAGATGCCGACCGGGACGACTATTCCCAAAGCTACCAGGAGAATCAGACCTGCAGTCAGCAACCGATTGTTGTTGCCGCTTTGAGCTGTAGGAACAGCTGAGGGGCTTGGGCTGGCCCGCCGAATGGTCGGCGATGGTGAGACGCGAAGTGATCCCTCGTCGTAGAAAGTCCCTCCTGATGGCGTGGCAGTCGGACTGGCGGATGCAGTGGCGACTGGACTTGGGCTTGGGGACGGCGTTGGAGTGGGTCGCGGGCTGGCTGGAGCTGGCGTAGCAGCCGGAACATAGACTACTTGCGGAGTTGGTTTCGGTGAAGGTGGATTGCTGCAGTTTTCACTGGTGATGTTTAAGGGATTCCGGCAGCGGTTGTTGTAACAGCTGTAGTTGGCAGCACATTCGTTTTTGTCCGCACAGTACTCGTTGCAACCGCGGTGGATGCCTTGGTCTCCTACACCAGCGCTCGGCGATGGATTAGCACTTGCTGGCGCATAGTACTGCCCAATGGTGAAAGAACGCGAGGTAGTCATATCCAAGGTTACATTGGGAGCTCCGGCAACAGGAATGCTGGTTTCACTCGGGTCGAGAGTCACAGTGAATGAGCTGCCTTGATTCTTTCTAACCGTGATCGTCGCAAAGCGAACTTCTTGGCCATTGGTGTTTGCGATCTTCGACTTATCAAGTGGAGCGAACTGAGTGAAGGTGAACTCCACGCCATCACTAACGCCATTGATCTTGCTGCCGACTGGCTGAAGATTGAGTCCATTGTTCAAGTCAATGCTGACCTCGTTGCTATTAACGCCGGTGATTTTGCCGGTAACCTGAGTACCTACGAGCGCGTAGCCTCTACTGTTGACATAAAAATCAACGTGGAACTCATTATTATTGACGGTCTGACCATTCATCCGCAAAAGAACGGTTTGACCTTGCGAAGCTTGTTGTTGAAGATTCTGTTGCTGACCGATGTACTGCACTCCAAAAAGTAAACCAAAGGACAGCACCAACGCAGCCAGCGCTGTTACGACAATCGGCGCTTTTTTCGTCCGGATTTTCTGAGGCACAGAACGTACTGAATCAGATGTCATGGTTACAATCCACTGCTCTGGCGATAATCATTAAAGAAGATCGCGTAATCCTGAATATCAGTTCGGCAGTCCCGATTAAGATCCGACGCGGCGTAGTTGCCGTTGCCGCACAGAGTCGGACTGGCAGATGCAGCAGGAGTAGGCGTCGCCGACGCAGATGGAGTCGGTGTTGGAGAGACTCCGGCATTATTCAGACATTGAGTGAGAGTATCCGACGGCGTGAAGCCACACTGTCCGTTTGCCTGAACTTTACACTCAGCTTGTTGGTAACATGCATACTCAGGCTTCCACTCACAAGTGGTGATGAGGTCAGCGGCGTTAGCCGCGACACAGAGTTGACCGCTACACCCGGCACGTTTACATGCATCAGAGGTAGTTCCCCCTGCAACGGCAAACTGGTCAGTATCAGAACAGCTGTTGCTAGCATTCTTACAAGTAAATGTGTACGTACCAGTTTTCAAAACCTGAAGCTTGCGAACCTCGGCAGAGTTAGGATTACTGAGAGTAATTGCCTCGGTTTTGCCGTTGGCAGTTACGGTTGCAGACATACGCGGATTACTCAACAGAGCTGTTCCATTCTTGGCAAAACAGTTGACTTCCACGTACTCACCAGCCTTGAGCTCTAACTGACGTCCATCAATCCACGGGGTATCTTGGCCAGTCCACTTTCGGAACTGAACATTAACAGGAGCCTCGGAGCAAGTAACTGTATTTCCACCTCCACCCGTGTTACCACCGCCGGTGTTGCCGCCCCCACTCTCACCATATGCCTGTCCCCGAATTTCCTGAGGACTTTGGGTGGCGCCGAGAGAAAACCAGATCACAAAAGCCGATGCTGCAACAAAAAGAAAAACAAGTAACGCCACCACGTATTTTTTTTGCATATGAATATTCATGTAGTTCTCAGCATAGCAGTCTTTTTTTCGACTTGTAAATAGGTGAGTGTAAGTTTTACTTGACCTGGGAACTGAATATAGTCGCGGCCCAAAAAATCTGTATATAATGATCCAAAGTTGTTGAAAGGGTTCATGCAAAAAATCAAGACTTTTCTTCGCTCCTTTTGGCTATCTTGTACGTCTCCGACCTACTATGCGGAGATTATTCGCACGCACTTTAGTTTCTCACTGAAGTACTTACTTGTTTTTCAATTTTTAACGACTCTAGTTATCGCCACTTTTATTCTCGTTCCTCTTTCTCAAATTAATGTGCTCGGAATCCTGGATACGGTCAAAAACGTCTATCCTCAAGACCTGGAGATAACAGTGGATGATGGTAGGCTGTCAATTAATCAGCCTCTACCCTACCGTATCCCACTACCGGTGATCATGGAGGACCAGATGCGTCCGGAGCGATGGGCCGATGACAAAGCTGATTTGAGGTATATAGCGGTTTTTGATAGTGACAGTAACATCCAAGGAGTCGACGATGTGCTGAGTGAAGACGCCTTTGTGGTGGTGACTGAAACAACTATTTATACGCGCGACGGAGACGGGAAAGGGTTGCGAGTCAATCAAATCCCCGACGGGGAGTCTTTCCAACTTAACCCAGACATGGTCAATCAAGCGTTTGGGAAGATCACAGGCTCAACCTTCGTTCAACAGAAGCTGTACGTTCCGCTGCTTGGACTCTTCTTTATTGTTGTAGTCTTGCCAGTCATGATTGTGGCCAGCTTAATTCTGGTGGCCGTTTACGGATTCCTGGTGCTGATTATGACTCGATTGTTGAAAGGCTGGATGCTGGCTGGTCAAGTGTTGTCATACACCAAAGCAGTCCAAGTCTCGATTCACAGCTTAACATTGATCAACGTCCTGCATTTTGTGCTGAGGGGTTTGGGTGAAGGTAAGTGGCTGGATGGCGGCAACTATGCGATAGCTTTCCTGCTCTGGACAGGTTTTGTCCTGTACCAGTCATTCCATATGGGAGGAAAAAACCATGTTACTGCTTCCCCAGTGCCCACAACATCCCGCACGAGAGCGTCTGCCCGATCCCGGAAGCCGGTGAAGGCCACTAAAGCTCCTCTAAAAGCTGCCAAGAAAACAAGGAGATAATCTCAAAATTTCTGTGTCTGAGGATGTAGTTGTCATCGGCCAACAGGCTCAGAGTGGTATAATTTGCATCAAATACACATAGAGTTATGACCGATACACACGAACACAACCGACCAGTAGATGATGAAGAACGCGAAGAGTTCGATGGTGAAGAGTTTGACGACGATGACCTCGACGAAGATGATGAGTTCGTGGAGGATTTGGCCGATGAAGACGAGTTCCCTGATGAAAGCGCTGATGAAGATGAAGATATAGCGGCTACAGTTAACCTGGCGGTCGCTGATATCGATCTGCCTCCCACCTATACAGAGGAGGTTACTGGCAGAAGTCGTTGGTCTCACTATGCAGAGATTATGCGAGATCTGCATATCGGGAAGTTGAAAAAAGTCCTCCGAATTGGTGAGGTCTCCTTCCGGTCAGAGTATCGTCGCGGTACCTCGGTTGCGTTGGGACTACTGCTCTTGGCGCTGTTGATTGCTGTGAGTAACCAGGGGGCTGTTTCTGTGCCTGATACCAAGGATGGACAAGAAACAGGAGTACTCTCTGATGGAACTCCAACTCCGGATTCCCCGTCCTTCAGTGGTTCAGGAGAAGGTGGAGGAGTTGTTATTCAAGGCGTTGGGGAAAACATGGGTGGTGGAGTCCCGATTCAGCCCACGCCTGAAGTTCCCGGGACACGCCCACCCTATCATGTTGTTCAGCAAGGTGAAAACTTATTCCGGATCGGACTACGATATGGATTCACTCCGGAAGAGCTGGCTCTCTACAACAGTATCCCGGATCCTAACTACATTGTGATTGGTCAACAGATTAACTTGCCTCCGGGCCCAATGCCCGGCGCGACTGGTGGTGGCGAGCCCCCTGTGAACACTCAAGTTGGTGAAGTGACCTCGGTCGAAAACGCAATCCCGGCAGTTACGACAGAGCGCCCACGATCCAGCGATCCTCTGCTCCTGGGAACGATGCTGGATGCAAATCACTACGTGGTCAACCAAGGAGATACCCTCTTTAGCCTGTCCCAGCGCTTCAACGTGCCGATGGAACAGCTGATGGCGTGGAACGGTATTACTGACCCAAATGTGCTTACGATCAGTGACATCCTTCAAGTAAGTCCCTAACCTCTCGAGTTTCCTGGTTACTTTCTGGTACAATTTGGCCGCGATGACTGGAACGTATTACATTCATACTTTTGGCTGTCAGTCCAACAAAAGCGATTCAGAACGGATTGCCGGCGACTATGAGGCGCGCGGATATCAACCGGTTGATGACTGGCGTCACTGTGATGAGCTAGTGGTCAACACCTGTGCGATTCGCCAGAGTGCTGAAGATCGCGCCAAAGGCTTTCTCCATAACGTCGTTGTCTACTTTCACGAACAGGGCCAACGCCGACCCAAGATTATCCTGACCGGCTGTATGACTCATCATGGTCACCCGAAGCTCTACGAGATGTTGCCGATGGTGGATGAGATCCTGCCGATCAATGAGGTTGGTTTCAATCAAGCGGCTGTCCGTAAAGATTACCTGACCAAAGAAGGCAAAAAACACGCTTGGATTCCCATCTCGGCTGGCTGTAACTCATTCTGTACCTACTGCATCGTTCCCTACTCTCGCGGCCGGGAACAGTCGCGCTCACTGGAGTCGATCATTGAAGAAGTAGAGAGATTGGTGAAGGAAGGCTACTCGGAGATTACGCTGCTTGGGCAGAACGTGAACTCGTGGGGATTGGAAAAAGTTGGTATTGGTTTCCGCAAGCTGTTGATGGAACGGCCGGAT
The DNA here is from genome assembly GCA_019454415.1 of Patescibacteria group bacterium. GTDB lineage: Bacteria > Patescibacteriota > Microgenomatia > UBA1400 > PJMF01 > UBA924. The sequence goes on from JACFOI010000007.1 coordinate 24,359, forward strand.
TACAGTCGTGAAGACTTACCAGAAAACCAATCCCAGTATCTTACGCCGGAGGGAACTCCACCTTTTGTCAAACTACTTCAGGCTGTTTCCGCCTATCCGCAGATTGAGAAGATCCGCTTTCTGACTAGTAATCCCTGGGATTTTCATGACGAGCTTATTGAAGAGATCGGCAAAAACAAAAAGATCGACCGCTTCATCCACTTGCCGGTCCAGTCCGGCAGTAACGGCGTCCTGTACAGGATGAACCGTGGCTACACCAAGGAGCGATACCTGGAAGTTCTTAATAAACTCCGTGCAGTTGACTCGGCAGTGACGATCGGAACTGACATCATTGTCGGTTTTCCGGGTGAAACGGATGAAGAGTTTAACGAGACTGTCGAGCTGGCTAAACAAGCCAACTGGAAAGTAGGATTTGTGGCAATGTACTCCCCCCGTCCCGGTACGGCCAGCTGGCGCATCTACCCTGACGACATTCCTCACACAGTTAAAAAACAACGCTGGGAAATCTTGGATAAAATAATTAACAAAGATAACCTGCATGTCCGACCTACTATTGTCTAATCAAATTTTTTCAATTGTCGGGACCACCGCGACCGGAAAAACTGCGTTAGCTTTTCAGCTGGCAGAAGAAATCTGCAGACAGGATAAGGCTGCCGGAGTTACTATTCTGTCCGCGGACTCACGGCAAGTGTACAAAGGTCTGGAAGTCTGCAGTGGCGCTGATCTTCCCCCCAGCTGGGAGAAAACACTTCAGTTTGCGACTGACGGGTACAAGCATCCGGAGTTCCCGATCTCCTTTTTTGGTACCTCGGTAATTGAGCCCACAATGGAATGGTCCGTCGCCCATTTCAGACAGTACGCGCTGCCGCTGCTTGCCCAAAGTATTGATAGCGGTTTTACCGTTTTGGTGGTGGGCGGAACCGGTCTTTATCACGAACATCTTTTTTCTACTGATCCACAGCTGGATATTCCGCCTGATGAAGAGTTGCGAATGGCTGCTTCCCAGGTGAGCCTTCAAGATCTACAAGCCAAAGTGCAGTTGGAAGCGAGTGCTGCATGGGAAGAACTAAATGAGTCCGATCGTGCCAACCCACGTCGCTTAGTGCGGGCGTTGGAGCGCAGTGCTGCTCGAACAATGGAAGCAGAGAGCTCCCTCCCCTTAGAATTTCCACTTCAGCTCGACCAACTCAAACATGTGACCATCGGCATCGTTGACTCACCAGAGCACTTAAAAGAAAAGATCAGCCAACGGATCACTGACCGTTTCCAGCAGGGTGTCGTCGAAGAAGTTGAGCGACTGATGAGTAGGTACGACGATCCACTTTGGAAACTGCCTGCATTTACTTCCACCGGTTGCAGAGAAATTCGGATGTACATTGAGAGCCAGTTAGAACTCGAACAACTCAAAGAACTCTGGCTGCGCCGTGAGCTCCAGTATGCCAAACGTCAGCTCACTTGGTGGAAGAAACATCCCTATGCGACGAGTACTGATACTTTTCTGGCCAAGGTTCACCAATGGATTGACCTGAGTACAAATGAAGATGAGGATTGGCAGACAGCGGTGACACAGTCATGTATACTTGGTCTATGTTGAGTAAAGATCAGGAAGTTTCCATCAAGATAAGTCTCTCCACTCTCCTTTGGATTGCTGGTCTGATAGTCGGAGCATACTTTTTGTATCGTGTTCAACAGATCGTGATCACGATCCTTTTTTCAGTGATCGTGATGGCCGCACTTCGACCGGCTGAAAAGTGGTTAGTGCGTCGGCTGAAGTTTCCCAAGATCTTAGCAATTCTCGTGCTGTATGCATTGGTCATCCTGCTGATCTGTCTAGCATTCGCCCTGATCATTCCTTCGTTGGTGCACGAGCTACCGAACTTTGTGAGTGCTTTGGCTCTGCCACCATTTTTGGCGGACTTTGCATTCGGGAGTCTGAACGGGTTCGCATTGGATGGACTGAGTATCAGCGATTTGGGGACGATTATTCCTCAAATAGGTGTCTCATTTAACGCGGTCTATCGCATCATCAGCTCGACTTTCAGCGGCGTCTTCACCTTTGTCACAATCTTGGTGATGTCATGCTACATGATGCTCGACCGAGAGAACTTACATTTGAAAGTTGTTTGGTTTACCAGAGATAAAAAACATATAGAAATGGCCCGACAACTGTTGGATGACATTGAGATGCAGTTGGGTGGCTGGGTACGTGGCCAGTTGGCCTTGATGCTGATCATCGGTCTGATCACGTATGTGGGTCTGCGGCTGCTCTCAATTCCCTACGCTTTACCACTGGCACTTGCTGCAGGTGCATTGGAAGTGCTGCCGAACTTAGGACCGACCATCGCCGCAGTGCCAGCAATTGTCGTAGCCTACTTGACGCTTGGCCCGGCGATGGCACTTTTCGTGGTGTTGTTTTACATCCTAGTCCAGCAGTTTGAGAATAACTTAATCGTGCCAAAAGTGATGAAAGACAATGCCGACGTTAATCCTTTGACGACGATCATCCTCATCTTGGTAGGTATAGAACTGGGTGGCGTAGTAGGAGCGCTGCTATCCGTCCCGATCTACATCGTTATTCGGAGTGTTTACTCGATGTGGTACCGGAATCACTACAAACTTCCGGCCTGATTTTTCCTCGACTATAACGTATAATACGGGTGTGTGGCCGAACGATGGCCTTCTCTTCCTTTGGAGGAGAGGGAGGAAAGTCCGGACAGCAGAACATAGGGTGTCTTGCGAAAGCAAGAGGGTTGGCTACTGCAAGGTAATCAACAACAGTCGAGCAACAGTGACGATACGGGTGGCGCCGTGTGAAACGACCAAGCTTCTGGGTACGGTCTTCCCTGTCAAGGAAGGTGCCGTGGCAATCCTCCCCGCTGCAACTGACGAACTTCACCTGAATCGAGATGTTCCGTATAGGTCGCAAGACCGAGGTGATAAAGCTGCAGGCATTAGAGAAATCATCGTAAGAACAGAATCCGGCTTACGAGCCACACACAATTTGCTTGAATAGTTGGCCAAAAGGTGGGGTAAAATGCTAACTATTCAGATATGCGATAAGGAGAGATATGGACGCTGTTCCTAGTTCCTGGCAAGACTCACTCAGTTTAGGTTTAACTTACACTGTTGCCCAAATCTCCAGTTACCTCCCTACTCTTTTGGCGGCTGTGGTGGTATTGGTGGTCGGCCTTATTCTCGCTAGATTAGTCCGAAGTATTGTCCTTCGCGGTCTGGGAGCACTGCGTGTTTCCAAAATCCTAGATAAAACTCCGATTGAGTTGTTCCTGAAGAATGATGAGTTGGGAGTAAAGCTGGAAGAAGGTATTGCCAATATTATTTATTGGCTGCTACTCTTCCTGGTACTTCACACCACAGTGTCGGTGCTCGGGCTTGTTCAGTTATCTGAAGTCTTGAACTTGATTCTGTACTATCTCCCGCACGTCTTCTCTGCGTTGGTGATCTTTCTGTTTAGTGTTCTGCTCGCAGGTGTTGCCGAGACGTTTGTGAAGAGCTCACTGCGACGGCTGGATATTCAAAGCGCCCGTTTGTTTGCCAAGGTTGCCAGCTACATGGTTGTGACTGTCGGGAGTCTGGCTGCAATTGCTGAGCTGGGAATTGCCAGTCAGTTTATCTTTATCTTGTTCCAAGGAGTCGTTGCTGCGTTTGCGTTGGGAACGGGACTGGCTGTTGGTTTGGGCGGCAAGTCAACGGTTGAGAAGATGCTCAACAACTGGCAGAAGCAAGACGAAAAGACTCAGTAGGTTAGTCGTCATTTTCATAGTTCCCGGAAGTCTGCGGCTTCTTGAAGATATTCAGGTAGAATGGTGGCGGACTCTTCCAAATCTGCAATAGTTTGGGCCACTCTGAGCAACGACCAGTATCCCCTGCTAGTTAAGTCCTTTTGGAATGAGATTTTACGCAGTGTTTGTTGTGCTTTGAAGGGAAGCTGCAAGCTTTCTTTGAGCTGCGTAGATGTTAACTGGTGAACGGTCGTACAGTTAAAACGTGCATATCGCTGCTGTTGATGCTGGCGGCAACGAGTAATGGATCGGCGAAGACTGTTGAGTGCGTCTCCATTATTTTGGGTGCTGTATGTGTCTGCAAACAGCTGCCGCTCTTGGTCAACGCGGAGCTGGAGATCGAAACGATCTAAAAGTGGTCCCGAGAGTTTTTGGCGATAGCGATCTACTGTTCCGGGTGAACAGGTACACGGTTTGTGACCTGATCCAAAGTAACCACAGGGGCAAGGATTGGTAGCGGCAACCAGAGTAGTGGCAGCGGGAAAGCTGGTCCGGCCACTACTCAGTGAAAGAGTGACTCGTTTTTCTTCGAGTGGTTGCCGGAGCATATCAAGCAGGTTTCCGGGAAACTCCAAAAGCTCGTCCAGAAAAAGAACACCGTGGTGTGCCAGCGAGAGTTCGCCCGGCTTGAGTGGATTCCCACCACCTAGAAGGCCTGTTCGAGAGATTGAATGATGCGGAGAACGGAAAGGCCGTTCCTGCACCAGTGACTGGGGCGAAAGTCCAGCCACAGAATGTACGGCGGTGAGTTCTATGCTCTCCTGCTCATTGAGCGGAGGCAGTAATTCAGGCAGTGTTCTAGCAAGCTGCGTTTTCCCGGAACCGGGTGGACCTATCATCAGCAGATGATGGCCGCCTGCGGCGGCCAACACCAGTGCTCGTTTGACTTTTTCTTGACCAACAATTTGTGAAAAAACCGAAAGTGTGGAAGTAGCTGCAACAGACTGAAACGACTGGGGCAGCACGCGCTTCAACCTCAACTCTTCCCTCTTTCCAATCATAAATAGCTCCTTGAGATGTTCTATGACAAAGATTTCAATCCCACGAATGGTACTGACTTCGGGCCAGTTCAGTTTGGGAATGACAACTCTGCCGAATCCCAGTTTTTTCGCTCCGAGTACCAATGGCAGAACTCCTGGTACTGGTTTGATCTGTCCGTCGAGGGCCAGCTCTCCCAGAAAGATCGTCCTTTCTGTAGAGAATGAAAGCTCCCCATACATCTTCAGCAGACCGATGATGATTGCCAGGTCAAAAGCTGTGCCCGACTTTGGTACTGAGGCAGGGGCCAGATTAACGATTGTCCGTTTACTTCGGACGCGAATACCGCAGTTATGCAAGGCAGACGTAATTCGCTCTTTGGCCTCTTCGACCGCCCGCGACGCAAGTCCGATCAGGATAAACTGCGGAATACCTTGTTTACCATCCACTTCTACTTCCACAGGATAAACATCCAGTCCCAAGTGAGCGGCTGTATAGGTGCGGGTGACCATAGAGAGAGTTATAAAGTAGAGCTGTAACAGGAAGCTTTACTCCGCAGTTCGTGTCGTCGTGTATCCTAGGGTTTGTTATGGTCGCCGAATCAGGAAGTAACTTTGATTGCTCTCCAGTACAACAAAAGGAATTTGATCTCTTTCCAAGTCGCTTTTGTACTGTTGATTAATGATGAAGACATCGTCTGTCGATCCAAGGAGGGCAAGCATCTTTTGATAGGCACGTCCGTCCCAGTGGAGAGCGTCGATCGGCTTTCGGGAATAGAACACTGCAGCAGGATAAAAGGTATCCATCAAGTGAATCGTATCGTACTTCCCTGCTTTGAGTGAGATATCTTTTTCGACACTAAAGACAGGCTCGGGCATGTACACCAGATTTGAGAACTGATGAAATTGGAAAACAGACAGCACGACAAAACCAGCCACAACGAGGTATGTCAAAAACTTCTTCTTGGGAAAGATACTGCGCAAAACAGTAAAGATAAAAAATGAGGTACAGAGAGCGACCGGTGGATAGAGCGGTAGCAAGTGCCAAACAGCTGTCTCACTGGAAAGCAGAAAAGGCACAAATCCCAGCAGCCAAACTAACAGCGTCACACTCTTGGTACGGGTGGACTTCTTCAACACTCCCGCGATTGCCAATCCCAGCGACAACAGGAAAATCTTAAACCACTTGCCAACGCCGATTGCCAGGTACTGTGTTTTTGAAAGGATGGCTGACAGCGCAAAACTGTTGCTGGATCCACGTGTCCCAATCTCAATAAAATGATGAGTGAGAAAGTTGTGGTCCCGTAACTGGTTAGCCACGTACCACGGCAGGACGAGAGCAAAGTACAGAGCTAGTGCCTGAAGAATTTCTATAGCTTTGAACTCTTTTCGGCGAGTGTAGACAATGAAAATGATCACCGGCAGGAGGCCGAAGCCGACCAAAGTTTTAGTGAGTATCAGTGCAGCAAAGCTGAACGCACCCAGCCAGAGCGCTCGCTTGCCTTTGAGCAGCAATACATAGACCGTTGCAATCTCAAAAAAAAGAAACGGAACATCCAGGTTGCCGGACCGGGTGCGGATGACAAACCACAGGCTGGAGAATAACACTGCACTGGCTCCGATCCCGACTGCTCTTCCGCCCAGTTTTTTACCCAGCAAATACAGCAGGATCAAACAGCCCACACCTGAGATCACTGAAGTCAGACGAGCGGTAAACTCCGAGACACCAAGCCCGGCCATCGTTAATGCCATCAGGATATAGCCAAATGGCGGATGGTCGATGAAGATCTGGTTATTAAATGTCAGGGTGAGCGGATTTTTGGAAATGATCAGGTTTCGTGCGATCTGGCTATACCATGCTTCATCGTAACTGGTGAGCGCGGTGTAACCCAGATGAAACGTGAAGAGATAAAGAAGAATCCCAGTAACAACGATGAGCCCAACGTGTTCAAGGCTTAGTTTACGCATGAAGAACATTGTACACGGTGTCTACCGTCCGACTTGCTCCACTAACCGACAGCAGTAGCCGAACTCGTTGTCATACCAAGCGATCACTTTGACCAAGTCGCCGTCGATCACCTGGGTTAGCTCCAAGTCAACGATGGCGCTTTCCGGGCGACCGATGATGTCGCGGGAAACTAGTGATTCACCAGCTTCGCTGACGGCCAGGATACCCTTCCAGCGGGGTTGCTGCGTGGCATCACGCATGGCTTGATTGACTTCTTCCACAGAGGTCTTGCGTTTAGTGACAAAGACCATGTCCGAAAGTGAGCCGACAGGTGTAGGAACACGCATTGATAAACCATCGAACAGACCTTTGAGCTCCGGAATGACTTCGGTGGTAGCAATCGCCGCGCCCGTTGAGGTCGGGACGATGTTCAAGGCTGCGGCGCGGGCGCGGCGCATATCTCTGTGAGAGTTGTCATGCAAATTCTGGTCATCAGTGTATGAATGAATGGTCGTCAACATTGCCTTGGCCACTCCAAATACTGAGTGCATGACTGCTGCGACTGGCGAGATACAGTTGGTGGTGCAGGAGGCGTTGGACATGATTGCACCTGGTTCGCCTGTCTCATTAACACCAATGACATTGGTGGGAACTCCCTCACCCTTAGCTGGTGCAGAGATGATCACTTTTTGTGCACCTCCCTGCAAGTGAAGGCCAGCTTTATCAGCCGAGGTAAAGACACCAGTGGACTCGATCACTGTTTGAACTCCTAAGCTTCCCCAAGGAATCTTAGCCGGATCGCGTTGCGCGGTGACCGTAATGGTTCGTCCACCGATAGAAATCGTCCCGATGACAGAGTTCTCCTCGGTCACTTCTTTGGGCGACTGGGTTTCAGTGTAGGTGATAGGTTCAGTAAAAATACCGTAGTTCGAGTCGTACTTAAGTAAATGGACCCAGTCCTTAACTGGCATAGATCCAGAGGTATTGATCGCCTTCAACTCCAGTCTGTCACGGTGATACATCCACCAGATTCGGAATGCTGTCCGACCAATTCGACCAAAACCGTTAATGCCAAATGTATTCATAGTGATCCTCCGCGGCTCTCTCTGTATACTGTGTCAGAATCAACACCTACTCTATCATTTCTTCTCGGAACGATTCCAGACCAAAATATGCAAGATCTTCCTAATCTTCGTCCGTTGTGTAGCGACCCTTTCTCCCCAGCAGACCTGCTGGATGCCCTTCGTGGACATGGTGAGTTGGCACGCTTGATGGCAGCTTCGGCTGAAGTCTGGGAAGGATACACGGTTGAACAGCACACTGAGATGGTCATGAATGTTTTTGAAAAGTTTTGGGGGCGATTTTTTGATCAGGAGGGAAAAATCTTCTGGCGACTTCTGTTGTTGACGCATGACATCGGTAAACCGGTAGCAGTTGAGAAGTACGGCACAAAAGACCGCCAACATGAGACCACTTGGCCGATCATGAAAGAGGTGATGGCTGCTGCCCAGTGTAGCGAACTTGAACTGAAACGAGCAAAAGTACTGCTGCAGCAGGATGTTCTGGGAGAGTACTTTAAGGATAAAATAGATAAAGACAATGCAGTCCAACAGGTTCTAGATATTCAAAAACAAGGACAGTGGACAATTGAAGAGGCGTTATTCCGGTTGAAAGTTTTTTTCTGTTCTGATGCTGGTGGCTACACCACTTTTGCGGGTGGGATCTACTCACTTGATTACCTTTTTGAAGTTGATGAAGACCAAAAAGTGATGGAGTTCTCAAATACACACAACGACCGGCCTGAGTATCAACAGTTTACGACTTTTGGGAAGTTTCAGTTGCTTGCCGCAGCTGCTTCAGCCTCATCGGCGGCCTCAATGGCCGGTAAGCTGCGGTGAGCCAAGTAGTGCATCATCGCTCCGCCCCCTGAGCTGATGTGACTGAAGTTTCCCGGTTCTTCCAGATCAAGAACTGTTAAGGCAGACTCGGTGTCCCCGCCCCCGATCAGACTGAATGCACCAGTCTGGGTAGCACCGATCACGGCTCCGGCTACAGTTTTCGTTCCCTCAATGTGTTCACCGTCTTCAAACTTGCCCATTGGACCGTTCCAGACAATGGTTTGAGCTTGCGAAATCCGAGCTGCAAAGTCTTGTGCAGCTGTTTCGGAGATATCGAAAGTATCTTCCGTAATCCCGGCAATCACCATTTTTTGTTTGAGCGCATCACTGTAGTTGAGCTGACTCTGATTGGCTTCGACTGCCAGCTTTCCTCCGACTAAAATGACATCGACCAGGTCGGCCATCTTCTCCAGAAGAGGCAGCTTGGTCTCCAGCTTTGCTCCGCCTAAGATAAAGACAAACGGTCGGGCAGGATCGTTCAAGATCCGGCGAAAGGCGTGCATCTCTCTCTCAAACTGGAATCCGAACACCGTGGGCAAAACCTGGGGCAAGGTCACGATAGAAGTATGCTTGCGATGGGAAGTAGCAAATGCGTCATTCACAAATAAGTCATGGCCAGCGGCCAGCTCTCGGGCAAAGACCAGACTCCCTTCTTCCTCGCGGCTGTCAAAACGGAGGTTCTCTTTGATGGTCAGCCACGAACGCAGCTCACCTTCCTCAAAGTTACTCATGGTCGGTTGTTTGAGTAGTCCCCGGTAGAGGAGCTCAGCAATCGGTTCAAGTGAAAAATCCACACTCTTTTCCGGTTCATGACCGCGGTGAGCAATCACGGTCACGTCCTTAGCTTTACGCTGCCAAAGGTCAATCAGCGTATCAAATCCATCCTCCATCCGCGTTGTATCAAAGAGACCGTCCGCATTTCGGGGTAAATCAAGATCCAGTCGGACAAGAACGGAAAGTTGGCCGGGGTCTATGTTGCGAAGAAACTGCATGGCACCACCATATCATGCTCTGCTGTATAGCGGCAACGATAAGCTCTGCCCTCTCTCTATTTAGACAAAATTTAAGCAAACTCGGTTTTGACGTCGTTGCTGACGTAGGTACCGATGTCCTCACCCTGAATTGCTTTTTCCAAGTTGTTGTCTTTGAACAGCTCGAAGACCATCACCGGCATGTTGTTATCACTACTCATGGCCAACGCGGCAGTGTCCATCACTTCAACTCCGGGCATGGAGATCGCGTCTGCAAAGCTCAAAGTTTTGAAACGTTTGGCGTCAGGATTCTGGACAGGATCCTTGTCATAAATGCCGTCGACTTTGGTCGCTTTCATAAAGACGTCACAGTGTAACTCCAGTGCATGAAGCGACGCACCGGTGTCCGTCGTCACGTATGGCACGCCGGTGCCGGCAGCCAGAATCACGACGCGACCTTTTTCCATATGTCGGATAGCGCGGCGACGAATGAAACGTTCAGCAACTGATGGCATTTCCAGTGCAGACTGGACGCGCGTCGGGACGCCAATTTTTTCCAGCGCATCCTGCAGTGCTAAGGCGTTCATCACCGTTGCCAACATTCCCATGTAGTCAGCAGTAGCTCGATCAATTCCGTTTTTCTCCCCTGCCATGCCGCGGAAGATATTTCCCCCACCGATCACTACGGCGATTTCGACACCTTCATCGTGGATTTTCTTGATTTGTTCAGCCACCGTCATGGCTGCTCTGGGATCTATACCGTACTCTCGTTCTCCAATCAAAGACTCTCCACCCACCTTGAGCATGATTCGTTTGAAACGAGCATTTGGCATACTGCCTCCCTTATTTTCGGAACTTTGCTTTAAGACGTAAAAACGTCCAACGCAGATTCTCCGCCAGCCGGAATACCGGATACATGGATGAATTAATAACAACGTCGTACGAGCCGATGAACTCCACCAGCTCGCCGCCAAACCCTTTTTTGAAACGATGAAAGCCGAACCACGGATCTTTCTCATCCGGCTCGGGACCAAGTGCGCCCCACATATCAAACATCTTGCAGCCGTTGGCTTTGCCGAACTTGATCATCTCCCACATCATTAAGTTGCTGGCCATCACGTCACGATGAATACTGCGAGAGGCACCATACGGATAGTACAAGATACCATTGAAGATAAACATGATCCAGGAAACGAGCACTGTTCCCTGGTAGTTAGCCTCAAAGATCCGCATTGTGCCGGTTTTGCCGAGGGTCTGCCACATGTCTCTAAAGTACTGCGGCGAGTGGGCGTAGAATCCCTGACGGCTAGTTGTCTCTGCCAGAATCTCAAGATGACGCTCCAGCCCTTCCTCAGTGCTGTTTTCATAGATCTCTACCCCTTTTTTGAAAGCAAGGTTAACGTTGTAGCGGGTCTTACTGGACAGCTGGGCAAATAGCTTTTCCTCAGAGGGGCGAAGGTCTAGCTGGAAGGTGTATTTGGTAAAAAGTGGCCGGCCAGGCTGTGCACCTTGAGAGACTAAGAACTTTTTAACTTCATCAAAGGCAGAGACGCCGTTGACAGGTTGGGCGACATTTGGCTCCATCTTGACAAAGATCGCTCCGTGGCGTTTGCCCAGCTGTTGCACAGCACTCATCTGTTCTTCGTCAGGCATCGGCCCTTTTGGAAAGTAGCCGGCGGTCCCGTTGAAGTGTGGGATTTTATGAAAAAAGATCTGTAGCGCGTGGACCAGTTTGCCGTTATCAAAGAAACCGACGCGCTCAACCTCTACTCCGGTTTTCTTCCGGAACTCTCCCCATGCCCATGACTGTAAAGGATGTTGCACCGTTTGGTCGTAGATGGGACGTTCTTCTTCACGAATCGGTCTGAGGAGCATAGCCTCGACATTATAACAAGTTCTCTGGAGGACAGATACTTGTTTTTATCTGCTATAACAGAAGATAAAGAGCGATAGAGCGTATGCCAAATAAAATTGAAGCATCGGGACTAAGTAAACTGCTCGTTCGCTATATCCGCGCGACCAGCGTCCAGAATGCTTTGTTGGCCAACTATGACTGGTCAGCCGAACACGATCAGGAAGTGATGGACATGGCATTGCTGACTGAGGAGCAGCTGACTCAAGCACTGGCGCACCTAGAAACTGAAGAGTTAATTGAAATTATACTGATGCTGGGGGCAAACTTTGGAGATACGACTGAAGAGGAAGTCAACGACCGGCTGATAACTCTGACGCTGCAGATGCTGAATGAGTACGAAGGGTACCACGATGAAGACGAGTTGCCCGGAGGACAGTTTAGGAATGATCCTGATGGCCAAGATGACTCTGGGACAGAATAGCTATTTCTTGAGGAATGCTTCAATATCTACGTCCCCGCTCAGCACGTCGTCCAATGCACTGTCATCGAGCGGGACGAAACGGCGTTCTTTACCGATCTTGCTGAGTCTCTGATTCAAAGCCTTCAAGCCATACCGATCCTCCTCATGATCGACGTCCTCATCAAAGCGCTCTTTCCACTGTGGCGGCCGGTCATAGTTTTCTGCATAGGAACTAAAACTGGACGGTCGGGTGTAGTCTGCTGCTTCGTGTTTGACCAATGACTCAGGGATGTCATGAAGAAACCGACTTGGCATGGCACTGGTAATGCTGCCGTACACCAGCCGTCGCCGTGCATATGTCAGGTAGAGCTTACTTTTGGCGCGAGTGATTCCGACGTAGGCTAACCGTCGTTCCTCTTCCATCTGCTCTTTATCCAAGATAGAGCGTGAGTGCGGGAAGAGGCCTTCTTCCATGCCCACCATATAGACAATCGGAAACTCCAGCCCTTTGGCAGAGTGTAAGCTCATCAGCGTCACCACGTCTTCTTTACCTTCCACGGTGACGTCGGCCATGGTTTCGTCTTGAATCAAGGCAATATTTTCCAAAAAGGCATCGATCTGTTGAAACTGACTGGCAACTGACAGTAACTCCTGAACGTTTTCCAGTCGACTCAAGTCATCAGGATCTTTGGGATCATAGCGATCAGTGTACTGAGTGACTTCCAGGATTTTTTGAAGTGCTGCGAGCGGCAGCACGTTCTCTACGCTGGTAATTTCATTTTTGGCTAACTCAGCAAGGGTATTGTTTTTCCAGTTAAAGAAAGCTTCCAGTTTGCGTTTGCCCAGCTTGGTCGCACGCTCCAGACTAACCGAGTCATTGGGATTGATGAATAGCCGCAAGTATGCCAAGACGTCTTTGACTTCTTTCCGCGCGTAGAACTTGACGCCGCCGACGATCCTGTAAGGAATACCAGCTCGGATAAATGCTTCTTCAAAGCTGCGGGATTGGGCGTTGGTCCGATACAAGACCACCTGGTCGGCATAGCTATTGTCCAGGTTTTTCGTCTTGATGTACTGAACAACTTTGCGAGCCTCATCTTCTCCGCTATCCGCTTCATAGACGATGATCGGATCCTGATCGGTGTTCTCGGTCCAGAGTTGCAGAATAGGGTGCGAGGTATTCTGGGAGATAACATGGGTCGCAGCATCCAGAATAGTCTGGGTCGAGCGATAGTTTTGTTCAAGGCGGTACTCTTGGATATTCGGAAAGTCTGTAGTCAGGTTCAACATGTTCCGATAGTCTGCACCTCGCCAGGCATAGATAGACTGCGAGAAGTCGCCTACTACATATAAGTTATTCTGCGGAGCACTCAGCAGCTTGCTCAGAACGTACTGGGCTTTATTAGTATCCTGGTACTCGTCGATTAGGACGTGAGACAAGATGTGCTGATACTTTTCCAAGACCTCGGGGTGAAGGGTGAACAGCTCAATGGCTTTCAACAGCAGATCATCGAAGTCTACGGCGTAGTTCCGGGCAAGCTCTTCCTGGTACAGTTTATAGGCGCGGGCGACGAACTCCTGATACTTGCCCTTGGCTGCACGAGCATAGTCATCACTACTCAGCATCTCATTCTTAGCTGAAGATATGGTTGCTTTGACAGCTCTGGGATGGAACTCTTTCTCGGACCAAGAGTTGTTCTTGTAGATTTGTTTGAGCAGGTCGAGTTGATCGTCACTGTCCAGAATCAAAAAGTGTGCTGGCAGGCCGATCAGGAAACCATCCTTGCGAAGAATCTTGGCACAGATCCGGTGAAAGGTGCCAGCAAACGGGAGCTCTTGGCCAGTAATCCTAAACATCCGCTCTGCAATCTCTTGAGCAGCTTTGTTGGTAAAGGTTACCAGCAGAATAGAGCTGGCCGGAACCTGTTGTTCGCCAATTAGCCAAGCCGCGCGGGTGGTCAGGACGCGGGTCTTGCCGGAGCCAGCCCCAGCCAACACAATCGCTGGCCCCTGCGGGTGAAGGACCGCGCGGCGTTGTTGTTCGTTGAGCAGCTCAAGCAGTTCACTAGTCATGGTGTCACAGTCTGTAGGCGTACTTGAAATGGTATCGGAGAAGACCATACTAGCATACCCGTTTTGGTTTTTGTTTGGAAAAAAGCACAAGACTGTTGATCCGTTCCGACTTGATTACTGTTATACTTTCTGTGCATCTATGTCATCTGCTCCTCGAGCTACTTTGGAACTTCGAACTGCCCGTGAAAGCGTACAGACGCCGGAAGCGGCAGCTCAGTTTCTGGCAGCTCTGCCTAACCCGCCCCATGGTCTTCTCAAGCAGTGGACTGCGGGCACACCTTTTGTCTTAGAGTTTTTCAATCAAGGACAAACTATCTACGAGTTAGTAACGCTGCCTGAATCGCTGGTGGAGTATGTCAGCAGTCAACTGACGGCTGCTTATCCGGAAATCTTAATTAAACGCCTCGAGCATAATCCGCTCCAAGAGTTTTCGCTGGATCTACCCAAGTCTGCGGGTGAGGTCTTTTTCAGTGCCCCGTCACAGTACCCTATCAAAACTTTTCGTGAGACTGGTGAAAATGACCCGCTCTCCACTCTGCTGTCTGCGCTGGCGAAGCTCATCGAAGGCGAAACAGCCTTGGTCCAGTTGTATGTCCGCAAGAGTCGAGAGAAGTGGAAAAATAAGGTTCGCCCTACCGGGGGCAGCTCTGCCGAAGGGGTTCCCGCGTCGGTCCTGCCAGCTACGCATCAAGCAGCGGTCAGCCGCAAGCTGGCGCTGCCTTCTTTTGAAGTCAGCTTCCGGTTCCTTGCTCAAGCAGCCACCCAGGAAAGGGCCGATCAAATCGTTGACTCTCTCGCTACTGCGTTGACTGCTCTCCAATCTGAGACAAACAGCCTGGTCTTCAAACGACCACTGATCGGTAAAAAACGTCTGCTACGGGACATCCTGGAGCGAACGAATACCAGCTTGGTCCCCGGTGTTCACAACTGGCAGTACTTCTCGATTGATGAGCTGGCGACCATCTGGCATATGCCCAACAAACAGCTCTCCACGATCAGAAACATTGCTTGGGGAAAGAACTTGCTCGGTGAGCCACCCGAGAACCTGCCGACCTACGTTCATACTCCGGAAGCCGAACGGATGAATTTGAACCTCTTCGCCCGAACTGAGTTTAAAAACCAAGAACAGATCTTCGGTATTCGGAAGCTGGATCGTCGCCGCCACATGTATGTGATCGGGAAAAGTGGTACTGGTAAGTCCACCTTGCTGGCCAACATGATCATTAACGACCTTAAACATAACGAGGGGTTAGCAGTGGTCGACCCTCACGGTGACTTGATCGAAACAGTGCTCAACTACATCCCCCGTCATCGCATCAACGACGTGATTATCTTTGACCCCGCTGACCCTCACGCTGTGGTCAAGATGAACTTGTTTGAAGGTGGCTCACTCGTCCATCGAGAGCTGATTGCCTCAGGCATTGTTGCCATCTTCCAAAAGATGTATGCCAACTCTTGGGGTCCCCGGTTGGAGTATATTTTGCGAAATGCTTTGCTGACGCTGCTGTCAAAAAATGCCAAACTTGAGGATGTTTTACGGATTCTGACCGATGCCAAGTATCGAGAACGCGTCGTTGAGAATCTTGATGACCAAGTCCTTAAGAACTTCTGGGAAGCGGAGTTTAATACCATGCAGGAACGACTGCGGACCGAGGCCATCTCACCGATTTTGAATAAAGTCGGACAGTTTGTCACTTCTCCGCTGATTCGTAACGTGGTCAACACCAACACCAGCTCCTTTGACATTGAAGACGTGATGAACCAAGGCAAGATCCTGTTGGTCAACGTTTCCCAAGGAAAGCTGGGGGAAGATAACATGGCCTTGCTGGGTGCGATGATTATTACCAAGATTCAGCTGGCAGCGATGAATCGCGTCTATATGCAGGAAGAAGAACGCCGAGACTTCTACCTCTACATTGACGAGTTCCAGAACTTTGCCACCACCAGTTTTATCAAGATTCTGTCCGAGGCTCGCAAGTATCGGTTGAACTTAGTCTTGGCGAATCAGTATATGGCGCAGATCCCTGAAGAGGTCAAAGCGGCGATCTTTGGGAATGCCGGCAGCATGGTCAGCTTCATTCTGGGTGCAGGCGACGCTGAGTACATGCAAAAAGAGTTTGGCGGAAAGTACACACAGGAGGATTTAGTCTCGCTCGGTCGTTATCAAATCGTCACCAAACTGATGATTGACGGACAAGTCAGTCATCCCTTCCCTGCCGCAACGTTATCGCTAGCGTCCTCGCGCAATCAAAACCGTGAGAAAGTCCTCACCGTTTCTCGCGAGCGATACGCAAAAAAGAAGAAAACGTAACAGGATTAGAGAGTCCAAGTACTGGAAAAAAAGCAGGCAGCTCCCTAAGGTATACTTAGCTTCATGAAGTACATCATTGCCAACTGGAAGTGTAATAAGAACGAGGATGCCACTGATGAGTGGGTCCACTATCTTTTTGAGTCGAAAGTCGTTGAGCAGGCCCACGGACTGACAGTAGTGCTCTTGCCGTCGTTTCTCTATCTACGCCAACTCTGGGGTCGGGTCGAGGGTCTACACCTGGGAGTACAAACGGTTTCACCCTATCCGAACGGAGCTTATACCGGAGCTGTTTCGGCACTTCAAGCAGCGCAGTGGGCCGAGTTTGTCATGCTCGGTCACGCAGAACGCCGGAAGTACTTTGCCGAAACCGATCAAGTGGTGAGCCAGCAGGTTCGTCAAGCGCTTGAAGCAAAGTTAACCCCGATCATTGCGGTGGATCAACATAACTGGGCAAAACAACTCAGCCTGTTAGACGTCGATGAGCTCAAGTCCTGTATCGTGATGTACGAACCGCCGGAAGCAATTAGCTCCGGAGGAGGCGAAGCTGTTGATCTTAATCAAGTAGTCCCTGCCATTGAGCAGCTCAAAGCAGAGTTCAAGGTGAAAGCTGTTTTATATGGTGGCTCCGTGTCCGCCAAAAATATAGCAACGTATCTGAAACATCCGAGTATCGATGGAGTGGTTCCCGGAGCTGCGAGCTTGGATCCATCGGAGTTTATTGATTTGGTGCGGACCGCCCACGCAGCAGTCAATCAGAAGACATCATGAAATTGAGTTCGTTGACTGCCTTTTTCCCCTGTTATAACGAAGAGGCAAACGTTGAGTTGATGGTTCAACAGCTAGAGAAAGTGCTGCCACGTTTTGCCAGAAAGTACGAAATTCTGGTTATCAACGATGGCAGTACCGACAGAACTGGCAAGATCGCGGACCAACTCAGCAAGAAGTTTCCGGCAGTCAGAGCTATTCACCATCCCACTAACTTGGGGTATGGCGCCTCACTGCGGACTGGCTTCAACCACGCCAAGTATGACTGGACTTTCTTCACAGATGGGGACATGCAGTTTGACGTCTCTCAACTCGAAGAGTTCCTGCCCTATACTGCCGACTTTAACGTCATTATCGGCTATCGCAAACACCGGGCCGACGGTGGAGTTCGGGCGTTTAACGCGCGCCTCTTTA
This sequence comes from Patescibacteria group bacterium, assembly GCA_019454415.1. Lineage (GTDB taxonomy): Bacteria > Patescibacteriota > Microgenomatia > UBA1400 > PJMF01 > UBA924. The sequence goes on from JACFOI010000007.1 coordinate 41,831, forward strand.
AGTTGTATATCGACCTTCTTTTCCGTTTGCATGTTAAAGATATTGACTGTGCTTTCAAACTGCTGAACACGCAGCTGATCCAGTCGCTGCATCTGCAATCAACGGGCGCTTTTACCAGCGCCGAGATGCTCTATCGCTTGAAAAAACGAGGCGAAAAAATGAAGCAGCTTCCGGTTGATCACTTCCCGCGAAAGTTCGGAACTCCGACCGGGAATAACCCCAAGGTAGTGATCAAAGCGGGAGTCGAAGCGTTTAAGGTGTACTTCCACGCCAAACTTGAACAACTACAGTCCGCCGGTTAGCGAACGGACGTCGTAGATCCGATAGTTTCGGGAGCTCACCGCAATAGGATATTTATTACTGAAGTAGGCTTCATTCGCCCGCATGAACTGACGTTCCTCAGGGCCAATGGCAACATAGCTGACGTTGTACTTCTTCATCAGCTCTTCGGCAGCCGGGCCGCCCTGGAACATAGTCCCGATATCCCGTTCACGCTGTTGATAGAGGAATCCAAAGTTAAACGCCCAGCCGGGATACCCCAGCAGAATCGAGCGAGCTCCCCACTCCATGACTGGGTGGTTATGAGAAGTCGCGGTCAAGAACACGGCCCTAGGGTGTGTCTTTTGCTGAATCTCTTCTCCGAGTTCAATGTCTTCATAGCTGGCCATCTGCAGGGAGTTTTTATCAAAACGAGCCAGCCTCCACATCTCCATGATCCCGCTGCCGATCAACAACACGGCCAGCAACATCGCGACCACTTTAGGTAGCTGGCTCTTCTCTCGCCACAGCTGTTGAAGAACCAGCACGGCCATAGGACTAAAGAAGAGATATGCCCACATGAAGAGCTTAGAGTTGTCCCAGTGGATCGGCTGAAACAAGATCACATTGGCCAGTGCAAAAACGACCCAGCCAGTGCCGAGGAAAGCAAGACGAAACGTATCAAGCTTTTTGCGCGCGATCGAAAAGCCAATCAAAGCCATCGGAACCATTACTCCCCAGATTTCCCACCACATCTTCAGCCAGTTAAAGATCCGCTCCAACAGACCATTTCCTACCGGAGCAGTCCAGCCGATCAGAATCCGCATGAACTGAGGGTTCTCGATGCCGCCTTTGACAAAGGTGACATACAAGACACTGGAAAGGATGCCTGCTGGAATCACATACCAGAGCCACTTACGCCACTGCTTGATCGTCAGGAGGCCCAACAGCCCGCTGCCGATCACTAGGACGATGAAGCTGTGCATATGAGTAATCGGCAGAAGTCCCGCGCCTAGACCGCAAGCGACCAGGACATACTTTTGATACTTCGTCAGGTGTTCCTTGGGTTTTTTGGCGACGCGTAAGAATACCCAGAGGACTCCTGCCATCACCCAGACTGTGATGCACATCCCCAGCAAAAAGGCACGTTGGGGAATCAACATCCCGTTAAACCAGTTTCCGGCCAGCCATTGATACTGTTTTTCTAAACGAGTGTAGTCTTTGGTCGGATACAGCAGAGACTCGAGCGTTGGTTTGTTCAGCCAGTCTGCCAGGAAGCGCAGAAAGCCAAGTCCGGAGGAACAGAAAAAAACAATCACACTGGTAACTGCTGCTTTCTGGGTACGCAGCAGCTGGTAGAAGAGGACATACAATCCGTAAGTCAGGGCAATTCCATACAGCATCGAAGGAACCAGCATCGACACCGTCAGGCTCAAGCCGCTGCGGAGCAGTAGACCACTGACCAGATTGGTCAGGAACCCGTAGGTCAACTTTCCGCCCGCGTAGTAGGGATGATAGGCAAACCAGTCACCTGGATCTTTGAAGGCAAAGATGTTGACCATGGCAATGTGGAGCGACCAGTCGCCCCAGACATGGACGTGCCCAGCCCAGAGTCCATTGGCACGGTATCCGAGCATCTGAGAAAAGATGTAGACAAAGTAAACACCAAACGTGAGGGTCAAAAGAAGAAGCGGCCCACGATGGCGACGTATCACCTGTTTCACACTCTGAAATGTATACGTTAAATGCTCCGTCGGCAAGTCGAAGGCAGAACTTCTCTGTACCCGACTCACTAGAAAATCACTAGAAGTCGCGGAAGAGGACGCACTTCCCTTCGGCAGACAAGTAGACGGAGTACGGAACACCTTTGATGGGTCGGTACACTGTCATCATTCCCTGGAGATCTTCTTTTTTGACTGAAGCAAACTGAATGTCGTCAACTTGCTCTGGGGTTGTCGTCCGCATATCCCAGATTTTGATTCTTTTATCCAGCGACTCATATAGCTGTTGATCAGGTTTCCGTTGAGCGTAAAAAAGGTAAAAAATATAAGGCTGAGTAATCTGCAGAGTTACTACTCGGGAGGTACAACGTTCTTCTTCCAGTAAAGCGCGCATACTCGCCCCCAAGTCATCATTGAAGTAACGGCGTAGTTGGTCCGGGTATCGTCCAGTTGCCTGCCGCAGATAAGCCAAAAAGACAGCCACGTTAATCAAGACAATCAGTCCCATCATATCGAGCGCCAACTGCTTGTGAACTGCTTTAGTCAACAGCGCGTAGAGACGCTCTGCGCCGATGGCCATCACTACCACTACTACGGGTAATAAGTGGACCGAACGCAAGAAATGGTAGCTGTCTCTGGCCAGCGCTGGTGAGACTGGTGAAAGCACGATCCAAAAAAGCAGCAGCAGTGCTTGAAGTTCAGTGAAGTGGACTGGCCGATGTCCAAGAAAGTGCTTTGTTCCCAACCCCGTACGATAGAACAGCGCGCCAATGCCCACCAAGAATGGTACGGCCAGTACCAGCGGGAAAAGAGGAACACCAGGCATCTGGTACATCGGATGCTTATTACCCTCACCAAAAAAGTAGCGATACGAAAGATACTGCAGATAGTTGCGTTTGAAGTTGCCCACTACATTCGGGCGTCCCATGATGGTGATCTCGTTAAAGCGCGCGTTGTACTTTTGCGGCTGAGTAATGGTGATCCACAGCATTGGTCCGGCAACGAGGAGATAGACAATCCAGATCATGAAGTAAGACAGACGGAGATGTGGACGCACTAACCACACCAGTATTCCCGCTCCTGCTAGAAAGACCGGAATATGCAGATTCATCGTTGAATAGGCGTGAGTTAGCAGGCTCGCCACCAAGCCGACTCCTCCACCCCAGAGTAAACGCTGTTTCCAGGAAAGTGATTTAGGCAGCTCAAGCCAAGCAAAAAAAACAACTAGAAATGCACAGACAAAAAACGGGACCGGACTGGGCGGAATGGCAAAGTGACTGAGGTAGATGCTCCACCCTGCCAGGCCCAGAATGAGCGTAGCGAGTAAAGCAAACCATCGTGACAAACCGACTCGCCTTCCCAGAAAGTACATCGCTACTACCGACGCACAGCCAAAAAGTGCCACCACCAGTCGAATCGTCGTTACCGATAGCCCAAGCACTTTCACAAAAGGAACAGTCACATAGGTGAGCAGTACAGGTGGCCAGTCATCAAACGCTTGGAGTAAGAGGGGCCAGGAGTTGCCACGATGATCACGACCATTAATTCCCAAGGTATAGGCGTCGTAGCCGTTAACGGCTTCATCCTGATCCAGGCCAGGAGGAAAGGTAGTCAGCCACAAGATACGACTCAAAAAACTGGCCGTAAGTACCACCACCACTGCGCCAACAAACAAAAACTGCTCTGGTTTTCGCAGTTTTTTGTTGAGGGTGGCGAGCATAGAAGACACTGTAGGCATTTGTGAGCGCTCCCTACTCAACCTTCACGTACTGGAGACTAACCCATCCGACTTTATCACCGAACTGAATCTTGACCCAACCATCACGTACTTCTTTGAGAAACTGGTAGCTTGATCCGACGGGTGCTTTGCCAATCTCGCTCGAGCTGGAGTTGGACTCTGCCCGAACACGGAGAACTTCCTGACCCTCTTCACTATAGCCAGTGGGCTGGATCGTTACTTTGGTTCCGTTCACCAGGACGTTTGCACTGGTCGAAGCGCTGCCACTGGCGTTCAAGTTACTGGTACCAGAGACCACGTTGGCGCTCATGCTGGCCGTTCCCATGTAACCGGAAGGTGAAGCTTGAAAGTCTTGTTTCCCTAACTTGACGGTGACCAGTAAACGGTAGCCTTCCAGAATATTGATCGGTTTGGCAATTGACTCATAGCTGGGCAGTTTGACCTCAAACTGATGTTCACCTTTGGATAAGTTCTCGACCGTCACTGGCGCAAAGCCTTTAGCCTCACCGTCGACATAAATAATGCCACCGTCCGGAATAGTTGTGATCGAAAGCTGAGTCGCCTTTTTATCACGGAGCGCTTCCGTCTCAAAGATAACCCCGCCACTCGTTTCCGG
>JACFOI010000007.1:46263-49826 GCA_019454415.1 Patescibacteria group bacterium
CGGAGCCGACTCTTCATACTGCTAGTGTAACACCCACAGGGGTCAGATGTTGAGTTTGCCGGATTAGGCTCATTATTTCTTGGCTGACTTGACAGGCTGTTTCTTGAGTGCCAGCGTCAGGACTTCATCGACGTGTTTGACTGGCTTAAAGGTGATGGCTGCTTTGACTGAGTCAGGCACCTCGACCAGGTCGCGCTCATTTTCCTGAGGAATAATGACGTAGTTAACGCCGGCCTGGTGGGCTGCGATGGACTTCTCTTTCAAGCCACCGATGCGCATCACCTTCCCACGCAAGGTTACCTCACCAGTCATGGCTACGTCCTTGCGAACAGGGCGCTCGGTGTAGGCAGAGACGATAGCAGTCGTCAGTGTCACACCTGCCGAAGGACCATCCTTGGGCACTGCACCTTCCGGAATGTGGATGTGAACGTTGGTATTATCCAGCACCTCCTGTTTGATCCCCAGCTGTTTGGCATGGGCGTGAACGTAAGTCAGTGCCGCTTGGGCGGACTCTTTCATCACGTCACCCAACTTACCGGTCAGCTTGATCTGGCCTTTACCTTTGGTCAGGGCAACTTCCACAAACAGAACTTCTCCACCTACCGCTGTCCAGGCTAAACCAGTTGCCAAACCAACTTCGTCGTCTTTTTCGGCCAGATTTGGATCAAACTGTTCTGGTCCCAAGTAGTCACGGATTAACTTAGTCGTAACGGTGACTTTCTTCTCTTTCCCCTCCGCAATACTGCGGGCAGCTTTACGCATCACTTTGTTCAGCTCACGTTCTAGGTTACGAACACCGGCCTCGCGGGTGTAGCGGCTAATGATCATCTTCAACTGGTCATCCCCCAGAACGACTTGGGTCGGTTTCAGACCGTTCCCCTTGCGGACTTTATCCAGCAGATGGCGTTTACCGATGAAAAACTTCTCTTCCTCGGTGTAGCCTGAATAGCGAATGATCTCCAGACGGTCACGGAGGGCTGGCGGGATTGTCTCTAAAGTGTTGGCAGTCGTGATGAAGATGACGTCGGATAAGTCAAACGGCATGTCCAGGTAGTGATCCTCAAAGCCGTGGTTCTGCTCGGGATCCAAAGCCTCCAGCAGCGCAGCAGATGGATCACCCCGGTAGTCAAAGCTGAGCTTGTCGATCTCGTCGAGCATGAAGACAGGATTCATGGTTTTGGCTTGTTTCATCCCGGTGATAATCTTGCCTGGCATGGCGCCGACATAGGTGCGGCGGTGGCCACGAATTTCGGCTTCGTCACGGACCCCACCTAGGGAAACCTTGACAAACTTACGACCCAGCGACTCAGCAATAGACTTGCCGATACTGGTCTTACCGACACCGGGAGCACCGACAAAACACAAGATGGTTGGCAGGCGCGAATCTTGCGGATTCTTCTGTTTCAGCTTCAAAACAGCAATGTACTCGATAATCCGATCTTTGACTTCCTTTAAGCCATAGTGATTTTTGTCGAGCACTTTTTGCGCTTTTTCGAGGTCAACGTTCCCTTTACTGGTTTTGCCCCAAGGCAGCTCCAAGACTGTATCCAGCCAGGTGCGGAGGTAGCCAGCTTCCGGGTTATTGACCGACATCTGCTTCAGGCGGCGCATCTCTTTCACTACCTTTTGCCTAGGCTCTGTCGACATCTTCAGCTTCTTCAGCTTTTGTTCATACTCAGTAATGACTTCTTCTTCGTCATCCAGCTCACCGAGCTCTTTCTGGATAACTTTGACCCGTTCGCGCAGAACGTTTTCACGCATGTTCTTGTCGAACTTTTGCTGGGTTTTACTGGCCACGTCTTTCTCAATTTCGAGAATCTTCATCTCTTTGGAAAGATGAGAGATCACTTTCTCAAAGCGACGTTTGATACTCAAGGTTTCCAAAATATCTTGCTTATCTTCCGTTTCCAACGTCAGAGTGCTGGCAATCTGGTCTACGAGCTCGCCGTCGTTCATGCCGCTCATCAGCTTCATGAAGTTAAGGAACTCAACGGGTTTACCCATCTGGACAGCACGTTTGAACTCTTTCTGAAGGTGAGCGCTGAGGGCTTTGGTCTCTTCATCGTCTTCAGCCAGGTCCTCCAGCTTTTCTACTTCAGCCATAATGTAGGGGCGGTTTGACACGAAGTTGAGAATCTTGACTCGGCCGATTCCACGGACCAGTGCGTTGAGCTGACCCTCAGTACTGAGTGTTCGTTCAACCACTGCCAAAGTTCCCACAGAATACATCTGATCCTGATTCGGAATATCGGTATTCGGCTCGCGCTGAGACAGCAGCACCACCATATTGTTATCACGCTTAGCTTGATTGACTGCTTCAACGGAGATCACGCGGCCAAAGGTCAGTACAGATTCCGTATTTGGGAACAGGACGCCTTCTCTGATAGGTACGATCGGAAGGGTCAGGCGTTCGGGCTGTTTGGCCTCAGACTTAGGACTTGGCACAGAGGTATTTTCGCCTGATGGGGTGTTGGTTTGGTCTTGATTCTGATCTGGAGACTGATCTGGTCGATCAGAAGAATGGGAGTGATCGGTCATAGTGTTAGCATTCTAATCATTTGTCTGCTAATTTCAAGAGTGAAAACCCAGAGGAAGGAAAGTTCGGCAACTACTGTCCGCTATTTGCCGAAGCCGGGAATATGAAGAATAGTTACCCCGACGAACTCCAGAATGGTAACCGAGAAAATGAGAAATAACAAGGCATATACCGCAGAGGTGATCATCTCCTTGGCCTCTTGTACACGTTTGACGTCAGATCCGGCTGTCGCAAAGGTAAAGGCGCCAGCCAGAATCATCAATAAGGTAATTCCTCCGAAAAGACCAAGGGCTATCCGGATAATTGCGGCGATCATTCCCGGACTGTCGCTAGGAATGCAGCCCACAGCAGTATAGACACCTCGGACTGGTTTGGGGGTAGCTACCGGACACAATCCGGCGCTACACGCCAATGAGTCTCGATCGGCGCTGGACTGACACTTTCCGGAAACAAGATCCAGTGTGTCACCGGCACACTCACAACACGCTCTCTTCTCCTCTATCAGCTTTCTTCGGCGCTCTGTCAGCTCGGCCCGTAGCTTAGATTTTGCGGCAGGGGCCACCAAGCGGTCGACCTGTCGCTCAATCTCGTCGGTAGAGATCAGGGGAATTTGTTGGCAGAGATCGTACTGCTCAAAGTGATCGGAGAGATTAGTAGTTAACTCTCCATCGATTAACTGAATATCAAAAGTTGCTGCACAGGCACCCGCAGTACCGGCAGAGATTCTCCCCATAACTTTGGGGACACAGCTTTGCAAAAAGCTGTTGATCTCTGCGCCGACTCCACAACCGGCCAACGTGCCCGCAGGCAGGGTGAGCACGTACCCGCCAGTAACACTTCCTAACGCAAAACCTCCAACGGCACCGGGAACAGCACCAGCTACACAGGCGTAGGTGCTGTCGTTCAAGCAGTCCTGGATCGCGCTCTTGATATTGCCATCGAGGTTTCCCCCAAAACAAGCATAATGGCGACCATCTCCACGGGTTTGGATGTCTGCGTCTGTAACATTGACGTACTGTTCGGTGCT
>JACFOI010000030.1 GCA_019454415.1 Patescibacteria group bacterium
TCTGGAAACGCCTCAGTCTTGGGAGAGACCCCTGTGGTACCGGCAGCGATGCACGGGCCCAGGGGTTTTCTGGATTTGGGCGACTCGTCCCATTAGTTCCACTGCTCTCCTCTTCCTGGTTATGCTTCTAGCTGAGGGGTATGTTGGAGAATCAGTTCGAGTTCTTTTTTAGTTGCTGCTTCCTCTATCTCCCGGGCTCGATCACGAATGCTCTGCACTGCGCGATCTTTTTGGTCAACTACGATGATACTCCGGAAGTCTTCTTGTTGATCGAGGATTTCGTCTGCAACTTCTTGGAGGTGTTCAAAGTCAATTCGGTCAGTCACTAGTCCGATTGCCTGACCGATGATCGAGATAGCTTCATCAAATCGTGCTAACTCCATCAGTGCCAGCGCCTTACTTTCCAGGATCCACGCTAGTGCTGGCTCGTCGGCTGGGCAGAGTTGGATCGCTTTATCGTACAGCTCCATAACATGTTTAGCTCCTTGAAGAGCCCGAATACAGTCTGCTTTTCGGCGCAGTACCTGCGCCGAAAAAAACGGCGGGACATTCTTGGCGCTCAGCAGCTCCTCACAGAGCTTGAGCGCCAGCTGATACTTCCTTTGATGGTAAAAGGTATGAATCTGGGACAGCTGGGCAGCGTAGTCAACCATAGATCAGCTTATTAACGGAGATACTGCTGGACGTTGGCGTTGTGTTGATCCAAAGTTTCGGCAAAGTGAACTTGACCCTCTGTATCGTGGATGTAGTAGAGGTAGTTTGTCTCAGCTGGATCAAGGGCAGCTTTGATCGCATCTAAGCCTGGGTTGCAAATGGGACTGGGAGGCAGTCCAGCAACCTTATATGTATTAAACGGCGAGTTGATTTCCTTGTCTACTGCCAACGGTGGCACCCACCAGCTCTGCTGTGCTTGGTTATAGCCCTTGATGTATTGAAGGGTAGCATCCACGTTGAGCGCCATGCCGATGTCGACCCGATTCCAGAGAACACCGGATACTACTCGCATCTGTTGTGCTCCTTTGGCTTCGCGCTGAACTAAGGACGCCATCGTGATGATTTCATCCAGCGGTTTGCCTGACGACTCGATCTGATCAGCCAGGTCTTCCTCGACTTTTTTCTCAAACGTTGACGTCATTAAGTTGACGATGTCTTCAGCGGTAATACTTCGTTGAACGAGGTAGGTATCAGGAAAAAGGTAGCCTTCCTTGCCGACTGTCAGATCGAGAAATTCTTGTGGATCGTAGTTGGGGAGATCCAACTCGCTGAGGCTCTCAGCCATCTCTTCCCGGCGCCATCCTTCCAGGAAAGTCACCCAGATGTCATCTGTCCCTTTGGTCATCTCCTGAATCAGCTGGGCTGGGGTCATGCTAGCGGAAAGGAGAAATGAGCCTGCTTGAATAGCATTCTCGGCATTCTGTTGTTTGACTAGCAAGCGGAATACCCAAGGATTCTTAATCAGTCCCGCTTCAGTCAGTCTTTCCCCGATCCGAGCGATCGATTGCCCTTTGGGAATCACAAAGCGAACTTCTTCAGTAGAGGCAGGATTGACGGGCTGGAGCATGTTGCGGGCGACGATAAAGACAGCCACTCCACCCGCGACTATCAAGAGAACGAGAGCAATCAGGAAAAGTTTGAGCACTTTCACGGTTTCTGTATCTTACTGGGTTTCCGCGGATTGGTGAAGATCAAGATAGTCCTGGAGAAACTGCGCAGCAGCATAGTGATCGATTACTCCTTGGCGCAGGTCACGGTGGCCTGCCTGGCGAAGTTTTTCTTGGACTTCCACAGAACTGAGGGTCTCATCAGCAAATGCAAAGACAGGCGCTATCCCCAACTCCTGCTCCAGGTAAGCGCGGAGCCGCTGGGCAAACTGCCGACTCTGCTCCGCCATCTCTTTTTCCGACAGCCCGACCACAATTACTTCCGGTTGTTGCTCAGTGACCACTTTGGCCAGGTTAGGAAAAAGCTGTTCATTATTAGGCAACACAGTGAGTGGCTCGGCAAAACCGGCCCATGCTGTAGCTAGTCCTATCCGAACAGTTCCGTAATCGATCGCTAAGTAGCGTTTGTTCATTTGTATCTTTCTTGGCCTAGTTATGTCCTTCCAGCCTGGCTACGATCACACCGCGTCGCAGGAACGTTCCTTCCGGCACACAGGTCACCAGCTTCAACTGGCTGGCGTCGTAGTTCTGCTCCAGGATGAAAGTGTCGGTCGGTTTGACCTCAGCTTTTGCCTCAACCACGTAGGTGTACTTAATTCCGTTAGCAGTCAGGTAAATCTTGTCACCCTGTTTGAGCGTCATGATCTTGCTGAAGATGGAAGTATACCGCCGCGGATTTTTGAGAGAAGGATTGTAAAACTGTCGCAAAACCGAGTGACCAAAGATAACCGGCGAGCCAGGCTCCCCCGGTAAAGCCGTACCTGGGTACTGAATCAGGCTTTTATCAAGATCAGAGCCACCCACCTTGACCCTGGCTTCCTCAACATTCACTGCGGGTATGTCCAGAATGTACTCCTTCAGCTGACCCTCTTCTGGCGTATTGTTGAGCTGCTCTTGCTGCTCAGGAGTAATGTCCGGAAACCAGTTGCTCAGGTTGGTGTAATCAAGATCCTCAGCCAGAATCACCGGCGCCTCTGCGACTGCTTCGCCAGCCTCCTCGTTTCCTCGGGCCTGAACTTGATTGACTAGTGTGCGTTCAGCCGTCAGAACAGAGTCCTCAGGGACGGGTGAGAGCATGTTCTCGCCCATCAAGTCAGGGGAGGTAAAAACAAAGTACGACAAGATAGGCCAAACAGCATTACTCACCAAGAAAAGGCCGAGCGTCACACAGAAGACGGGTAGGACATGGACGATGATCCGTGTTTTGAGAGGCAATCTGCGCTGAAGCTTCTGAAGCTGCTTTTTATCGTTCTGCTCTTCTACGGTCAGTGTAATCTGCGAACGCTCGATAAATGTCTGGATCTTGGAATGCACCACGTCTACTGGCAATCCTGCCGCTACTGCTTGGCGGTATAACTTGACGAGCTGGGACTTCGACACAGTCTTGGACTGCTGCTTCGACTGTGGTGCTGAAAGAGACATCTCTGCTTAATCTTAATCTACTCAAAGCATCTTTGGAAACTGAGTCGTACGCCTACTGAAGCTGGAGAGTGATCTTTGACGGATCACTGGGGAGCGTCGGATCAAAACGGGCAAACAGTGCAGGCTGAAGTGTGATCGCCGCATTGGCAATCTCCGGTTTCCCTTTGAGGATGGCCAAAGCCTCCGCTTCGGTCTTGCCTGCAATCTCCTGTTTCCATTCTTCAGCTTTGACCTGTGGCTTGGCGGCCCCGCTGATGTCAGCCTTAATGCTGACTTGGGCGCTGGCAGTAGCCGTCGTAATCGGCTCTGTTAAGAGCTGAAGTTGATCCTCAGCAATACTGTAGCCGGCCGGGACAGAGCCCGCAACGACTTGAGAGGCGAGTGCCTTCAGTTCATCGGCAGAGTATGCGAGTGCCTCAGCCTCTACAGTCAGTGACAAGCTAAAGGTATTGGTCTCCTTCCCCACTTCGGCGGAAAACTTTGAGGTGGTCACTTTGACTCGGTTGGTAGGGAAGACATACTTGCCACTGCCAGCCTGCTCCTGGAGCTGTTTGACGGCCTGGTCGTTAAGCTCTTTCTTGAGAGCAGTCAGCAGATCGTCCTGGTCTTTTTGAGAGACTGCCTTGATCTCACGACTGGTCCCACCAGCGAACTCAGTGTTGGTTCGAGCAACATAGGTATCTTTGGAGAAGGTATCAATAGTCAACTCCACGTCTTTGGCGATGTTGGACTCAGAGCCGATCGCTTGGGCGGTCGCAGTTGTCTCCAGCTGTCCAGGGATAGTCTTGTAGCTGGAGTCCGTACTGGCGGAAGCCACCGTCTCCGTCTTATCTAGCAGGAATTTATGCGTTCCGTCTGAAAAGACTGTTCCAGCCTGGAACGTCTTGGGGCTGCTCGTTCGATTGAAGATGATCACTTTACCGGTGGCTTTGTCCCCGATGATTTTTTTGCCTGTTGTTTCGGCAGTTTTTTCGCCGGAAGCAGTTTGTTTGACGATCTCGGCTTTCAACACCCCAGTGTTGGGATCGCTGGCAGCGACTTGAGGATCTAGCTTGAGCTCTAACTGCTTACTGACCGTTTGTGACTTCAGCTCAACATTGACGGCAGCGGACATCATCTTGCCGGAAGCAAAAACAAAGCCGCCCGCCAGAAGTAACAGCCCCAGTACTACTCCAATCAGTCCAAAGAGAATTGGATGATGAGGAAGAGCCAGTCCTTTTCTCTGAGTCGGGGGAGCGCCGGTCGGAAAGGCAGAAAGCTCAGAATCAGCGGCAAACGTGGGATGAGACATGGGTGGTATCGTGTGAGCAGGGGATGTTTTATTTTCGTGCATTGGCCGTGGCGCGACTGCCATGCTGGGATCAAGTGCTAGCTCCTCTGTTTCCTCCTCTACTACGGGCTGAACTAGATCCTCAGGGTCTGTAAGTGTCGGACTAGACTCTACCATTACCGGCTGGGCAGGATCAATTAAGTGGTGAGACTCGCCGACCGCTCGGCCACCGGTCTGCAGAATAATGTCCGTGATCTCCTCTGCCGTTACGACCTCAAAAGTGGGCTGCTGCATGAACGTAAACTCTTTTAAAAGATCCAGTTCGAGCAATCGCTGGCGGGCCTCCTCGAGTTCTTCTGCAGTTAAAAAGGCAGAGTATAAAAAGACGAGCGAGGGGAGAGCCCCATCCTGAAAACGGGCAAAACCTTCCTTGATATCGTCAACGACGTTATTTGAGCGACCGACCATCTCCTGCTGGCCCAGCTTACCGTTTTTGACAATCGTCATCGAGACGCGCTCAGCCAAGATTTCAATCACAAAGCACTGCAACGACGTCCCCTTGCGGTTGAGTTGGTACTGAATAATGGCTTCAGGAATCACCACAAATCCCACGGCTTCCAGGGCAAGTTCTTTGGTCAAACTTTGGAAGAGGGTTTTTTTATCGGCCAGAATACCCTGCTGGTTTACCCAGGTGGGCTCGAGCGCAAAGAGGGTCTGTTTGACCTGCTCGGACTCTTTGCCCAGCTCCTGCAGGGCGTGGTCGGTCGCGTCGACTAGTCCGGACTCTTCTTTCCAAGGATGGGGAGTCGAGCTAGTCAACAGCTCAATCTTCTGATTCTCGATCTGCCACAGTGCGGCACGCACCGTATGCTCACCGAAGTAGATCAGAAAAAAACGATGAGGAACGCTGGCTGTTTTTTGTGGAGGGAACAGGCCTGGCAGCTTCATAGATATCCATTTCGTCCTGATACCATTAAAGCAAAAAACGTTTTCAAATGGAAGGGAGGCTGCTATTCTTTCGGCTTAGGCTTTATTTGTTCTTCGTCCCGAATTTGATTCTCTTGCCTTTTGTTATAAATGTAATTACTAGCATGGAAAAATGCGGGAGCAAAAATTGAAATAAATCCAATTACAGGTTTATCACAGATAATCAGGATAACTCCAGCAACAATCATACAGAAGGTAAGAAAAGCAGCGAGATACATTCCAATTTTTTCATTGGCTATATTGGAAGCAATAACTGACTTCTCAATTGACTGTCTGTGAATCGACTGTCTCTGAGCCATGGTCACGATAGTTTTTCTAGTTGCTGAGTCGTACTGATTTAGTAATGTAGGTGGTGGAATTGGGCCACTAAAGGAAAAACTCTCCCCAACAATTCGGCGCTGCGAAGAGGCTGTTCTCGTATCCTCAGACCGGGCTACAGGCGTGTTGCTCATGCTTTTTAAATTCGGATTCTAAATCTTTTCCAATAATCTCCCAGTCTCTTCCAAGGAGTTCAAGGTCTGGATCTTGAGTGTATTTATATTCATCTATCTGACCAAATAAATCCACTACTCTTGCCATTCCCTTTAAAAATGATGGCGGTCTAAAAATATTCGTCGATTTCATTTCGTCAATAATAT
>JACFOI010000031.1 GCA_019454415.1 Patescibacteria group bacterium
TCGGCCTCATCCTCGGCAGCAGTGTCTTCATCTAGAGTGGGGACGAATCTTTGGTCATCGGTCATGGGTAACTCCCTCCTTTATTTATGTCAGTATAGACGCCGAGCCGACTGCATCCAAGCAACTTTACCGAGCTCTTACAAAGCTCTGCGGGCTTGTTTAAAGCAGACTGGCAGACTATTTATAGTACTAAAACCAAGGGAGGCTCGATGAACACTACCAACCAGAAGGTCCAAGCTCAAATTGACAAGTTGAAGGCTCAGGCGCAGGAAGCTGCAGCAGACGTCAGGATGAAGATCATGGAAACGATCGATGAACTGCAGGCGCAGCTGAACAGCGACGATTAGCGTCTGGCTCTAAAACTGTACAAGCCGCTGTTTTCCGCAGCGGCTTGTTTTTTGATCTAATTCAGATCAGGCAGCACTCCAGGCACACCCATTTTACATATCTTGGGGTGAAGGGCTGTCTACGGGCACCACAATTCCCTGCGCCAGCACTTTGAACATCTGTCCCTCAAAGTCTTCAAAGTGATCCTCATCTTTCCAGAAACCCTCGTTGAGCCGGATCTTGCCATGGCCACCTGCTACATCCACCACCACGTCGCCGCGACCGACTAAACCGCTGGTCTCCCGTCGGACTTGATAGACCAGCTCTTTGACGCGCTGGAGGGGGACGGCAAAGTGTTTGCCCCACTCTACTTCGTCGCACTGGAAGTCATAGTAAGCGTTGACACCGTACTTGTGGCCTTTGCGCGCTTTATTAATCAACACTTGTCGGTCATCGTTGACGCCGCGCAGAATAACCCCTTGGCTATGGACCCGTGCCCGTGCTTGATACAGCTTGTCCAGCGCCGCCACCACTTGAGCAGTCAACTCATATGGATGGTTGTAGTGCAGCATCACGTTGGGCGAGAAGAACTTACTCAGCTGCTCCAAGTGAAAGTCATGGAGCGTGCTTGGATTATGGATGATCGACCGGGTGCCAAATCGGACGCTGATCAGCTGTCCGGACTTCTCTAGCTCTAAGGCTTTATCAGTCATGTGGACAAACAGCTCCTGCGGCACGATAAACGAGTCTCCACCAGAGAAGATGATCTCTTCAATTTCCGGGTGGGCCTTGATGTACTCAAAGCACTGATCGATCTCCTCAAGGGTTTTGGCACCCTCAATGCCGACCAGCCGGCCGCGGGTACAGTAGCGACAGAACGCTGCACACTGGCCAGTAACAATCATCAATACTCGGTTTTTGTACTTGTGAATCAAGCCTGGTGCGACTTCGTGCTCATCTTCGATCAGTGAGTCTTTATACCCTGGATGGAGTGTCTCGCCGGCAGTGGGGGCATCAATAGTGTCCAAGCTGACGATTCCTCGTTCCAGATCAGGTCGCGCCACAAACTGCAGTCCCAGTGGTCCGGGAGGCCCGCCGGTCAGGAAGATCAGCATGTTCAGATAACGATTAAAGCGTTCAGGGAGTCCACCACCTGGCAGCGCCACCCCATCTTTGCGCGCAGCAAGTGCAACTTCTTTCAGGGGAATCTCGCGCAGGTACTGCTCCACGTCGATCAAATCCATGTGGTCAAAAGGGGAAACGTGGAACCGCTCCAACAGATTTTGCCAGTATTCCGGATTAAAGTACTGGTCAACCGGGTGACCTGACACCGCTTCTGGGCTTTTAGACATAATCAGATAGTGTACCAAGCTTTTTGGATGGCTCAATGCGGAAATTATTTGATAAAATTTCGACGCCTTCCCTACACACAAACTTTGTCTTTCTATGTCCTTCTATACTCGGGAAAATCTTCGACGGGCCCACCATCTTCACGAACACGCACGTCGCTCACAGATCGACTTCGACTGCCTGCCTGTTTCTCTTTTAGCACTGGGTGCTACAGAAATTGAGTTCGCGGATCTTTTAAACAGTGAATTTAAGAAACCAAGTTTGCTGGAAGATGTGCTGGAACGAAATGGCTTGAAGATTAACTGGCAGCTCCCTCTTCAAGCAGGAACGACACCAGAGATCCTCGAGTATCTGTTAGATCGGGCCGCTGGTAATGATCTCCCCCAACAGTATCCCGGAGGTACTCTAGCAGGCTTTCTCTTGATTGATCACTATCCTTGGGAAACTGACCGTCCATTTCATGTTGTTGCCATCCTGCCCAGAGATCAGATGCCCCGGGACTTGCGTCGATTTTTAAAACAAAAGCAAGCCTACACTGTTGTGGATACCTCATCTGATGGGGAGCTTAAAGTCACCACCAGACAGTTGGCAGACCACACCAATCAGGTGTGTACAGCCGGAGGACAAGTGCTCCTTTTCCAAATCAAACGCCACAAGCGCTAAGCTCGTACTCTACCTCCGTGCTTCATTTTGGAAATGGCTAAAAAAAAGTTTGTTATACTTACCCAAAATACGACCATGAAGTACATCCTCACTTCCAGCTTTAACCTCGTCGCCGATGACTGTTTACGATATTTAGGTAAAAGTTCCAAGGGTCTGAAAGTCGCTTTCATTGATACTGCCGCTGACATGTACAACAAAACAGAAGAGGCTTGGCTGCAAGCTGACCGAACAGCGCTAGTCAACGCTGGCTGTGAAGTTACCGACTACACGTTAGTCGACAAAGATAAAATAACACTCCAACAGGAGCTATCCGCATTTGACATCTTCTTTGTCGCCGGCGGAAACACTTTTTACCTGCTTGAAAAAGCCAAAAAGTCAGGCTTTGTCGAGCTCCTTAAAGAGAATGCGTGGAAAGACAAGATCTATATCGGTTCAAGCGCGGGCTCTGTGCTGCTCAGCCATGACATCGACGCAATCAAGTTCCTCGATGACCCCAAGTATGCTTCGCTTGAGTCAACTCGTGCAGTAGGCCTGCTCAACTTTGTCTTTTTTCCTCACTGGGGTGCCGAAGACAAGTTCCAGGAAAGATACAACAAGGCATTTGAGTACATCTATCAAAAGGGTATTGCCGTCCTGACCGTCACTGACCACCAATACCTCTTGGCTGATGGAGATACGTTCAAACTTATCACCGCAGATGACCAGACGCGTTGAAAGGAGCTATGAAGATAGCCATTCTCTCTGATACTCACGACAACACGCCAGTGATTGTCTGGATCATCGAGTACCTCAATCAGCAGGGAATCACTACTGCTCTTCATGCTGGCGATGTGATTAATCCGGGCGTCTTATTCCGTTTTCGTGACCACTATCAGGGACATCTGCACTTTGTCTTTGGCAACAACGACGGCGAACAGGCATTGGCCGAACGTCGCGCCAACGAAGCCCCCAACCTAACCTGCCACTTACAGGAGATGCGCTTGGAGTTGGAAGGGAAGAAGCTGTTCATGAATCACTACTCTTCAATCAGTGAGAGTGTGGCCAAATCTGGAGAGTTTGACGTCAGCATTGGCGGCCATGATCATGAGTACCGCGTCATTGAGTACGGCCAGTCGCTGTTTATTAACCCAGGCAATACAGTCACTAAAGACAAGTGGCTCCCTCAGCCAGCTGACGAAGAGAGCGGCTTTGTCGTCCTAGACCTTTCTACCATGAAACATGAGCGGATCATGCCGCCCAAAGAGCTATGGTAAGCAAGTTTGCCTCTACCATCGACCTGTATAACAAACACGCTGCACAGTTTGTTCAACACTTTGAACACAAACTGGACACTACCGAGCTGGATAAGTTTTTGAGGCTACTACCGGAAGGTGGCAAGATTGTGGACGCCGGCTGTGGTTCGGCCCGAGACGCGGCCTATATGATCAGCCAGGGATATAAGGCGATTGGGATCGATCTGTCAGAGGGGCTCCTAGCTGAGGCTCATAAGTTACACCCCGAGGTGCCGACGCAGTTGATGAGTCTCACTGAGATCTCCTTGGGCGACGAACTTTTTGATGGAGTATGGTGCAAAGCGGCGCTGCTCCACATCGACCGTGCCGATGCCCCGCGCGTTCTTGAGCAGTTTCATCGTATTTTAAAGCCAAACGGTATCTTGTTTATTCAGACGAAAGCCGGCGACGGTGAAGGAACGCAGCCTGTTCCGTTTGACCCAGAGCTGAAACGCTACTTTACGTTCTTCACCCAAAACCAGCTCCGAATCTTATTTGAGGCAGCGGGATTTACTGTAATTGAGAGCTACTACTTCAACGGAAAGTCCCGCTCAATGGGCTCGCGCGATCAGGAGTGGGTGGTGGCGTTCGGTAGAAAGTAGGACCACACAACGACCTAGTTACACAGTTTCTCAACAGGTTGGTTGTTCGCGATCTTACGGATCCAGTCACTGGTATCTTTGAAGGAGCGCATCCGTGACTGGAAGTGGTCAAGATTTTTATACTCGGCAAAAGTGACCGGCACGTTGTTCTCACAAAGTTGGTCAGCGAACTGTTTTTGGAACTCCAATGTCACGATCGGATCACGGTCACCTTGTACGATGAAGGTGGGAATCCCCTCATAATAAAGACCTGTCGTGTTCTGCTCTAAACGTCTGGCAATAGCAGGATACTTGTCGGGCACGGTTCCACCCAGCAACGCTTCTAGGAACTGCGCGTTGTACATCAGCTTCTGATTGGTGGTGTTGTACTGAAAGGCTTGGTCAACACACAACTCTCTGGCTCGGGGAAGTCGGCGCAGTTCGTTCTCCGTCAAAATGTCCTGCGGCGTAAAGTCCGGGTAGTACGCATGAAACGCGTACATTAAGTAAGGTGCCAAGTTAGGATTATCCTTCAGGAACTCATAGAGATTAGTGGTCGGACCATGGCCGATAATGCCCGAGATTTTGAGATCCGGAGTATATAGCTTGGAAAAGTCAGCAGCTGCAAAGCTGGCGTGGCCACCTTGGGAGTAGCCACCAAAGAAAAGGGTATTCTTTTGAATGGGCAAACTCTGGGTCGATCTGGCTCTCAGCAGCTCTCTAGCGGTTCCCAATAAAACTCGCGCCTCCAGGTCAGCGCTAAAGTAGTACTGCAGCCGGTCCGGATTATCCAGTCCCTCATAGTTGGGCATCATCACCACAAAGCCCTGGGAGGCTTGACTGGTCATCTGGTTAATATAGTTCCCAAAGCTGGTTCTTGCCTGGTTTTCTCTAGAGGGCGCACAGCGGTCGTCAAGTCCGGTGGTTCCAGCGGCATAGACTAGGAGTGGGAAGCGTTCGGCAGAGCTCGTAGCCTTGGGGACAAAGACGAGCGCCTTGACTGGAGAGTAGCTGCCGTCTTCGACGCTGATTTCGATCGAGAGAGTGTAAACATCAACCGGATATTGAGCAGTTATTCCCTGACCAGGGACAAAGCTATTGATCGACCGTTGTGCATCAGCCTGAGTGACTGAGCGGTCAAAGGTAAACGAGCTAAAGATCGTCCGAAATTGGGAGGGGACCGGACTGGGACTAGCCACTGGGCTGCTGGCAAGGGCGTCAATTCCTTGCTGGGTATCACTACTTCGCCAGCCAAAGCTCAACAGTACTCCCAATACCGCCACAGCCACGAATGCAATCAACATAGAGACCGATGTACGGCCACTTCTTTTAGTGTTCAAGAGAGATGATGACCGCATTCGTCTGTTGATCATAAGTAGTCTTCTCCGTGACTCAAATTAAGCTTCTGCAAGAACTCAGTAAGAGTTATATGCCGGACAGTTGTTGGCTGGCGTCCGACCCGAACTGACTGCGTTCATCCACCTGATTCCATCATAAAAGCCTGCTTGGCGCACTTGATAGTGGTTAATCCCCGGATACTCTTGGTACAAAACGTCGTACC
>JACFOI010000032.1 GCA_019454415.1 Patescibacteria group bacterium
GGCGTCATGACTATCGCTAAAGAGACCAACTTGCTCCAAACGAGCGGTGTTGGCTTCCCTGACTGATGGGAGGAAAAAAGGAGCTACAAAGATAAGAAAACTTAGCCAAACTACAGCCAGCTTTTTTAGCAGCTGCCGCTGCCGGATAACGCTGACAGCTGTGACTAAGACCAACACGCCCACGCTCACTGGCCGATAAGCAATGTAACAGTACCAAGTCGCCGCAAAAGCGACACCTGCTGCGATGGCCAGCAGCCACTCCTGCAACTGAGTCTTTTTTCTAGCACTTTTTTCAGTACTGGCTTTCAACACTGATACCAATCCGATCAAACCCAGAATCCAAAAGAAGAGTGCTAAGTTTGATTCAAACCCGATCCGACTGAGGAAAAATGGCCAAGGGCTAACGGCCATCAAGAGTGCCCCGATCCAGGCCGTCCAGTGCCGGAACCCAATCTGTCTTGCCAGAATATAGATCAGCACCACACTCAGCGAGCCAACCACGACCGAGGGTAAGCGGATCGTCATCACCGACAGGTCAAACACTGCCACAAACGGAATTAACAGATAGGCATACCCAGGCAATTTTTGGTCACCAAAGCCCTTGAACACCAATGGCCAGGAAACTCCGTGCTCATCTTTGCCTGTCAGCAGCAGCGACTTTGCTAGGTATCCAAAGTGGGCCTCGTCGATCAAAGCGCCTTTGGGTGAAAGATCCAGACGATACAGGCGAAGAACAACTGCCAGTAGCAAAACCAAGAAGATACTTATAATTGGTAAAAACTGATCTCGATATTTCATTTTTGATAGCGTACTATACTGGTTTATTGTATGTGGACTGTAGGGGTAATTGGTATTGGCAGTTTTGGACAGAAGCGTGTTGAAACGCTCCTTGGTTTGACGGATCAAGTCGAGAAAGTCGTTATTTTTGACCAAGACCTCAAGTTGGTCGATCAAGTTGCCCAAAAACTCGCCAATTCCAAACTTACCTCTGTCCAAACCGCTGAAGATATTTTCAATGATCCCAACATAGAAATTATCTGCATCTCTTCTCCAAACTCTACCCATCCTGCTTACTGTCTGGCGGGACTTGAGCATAATAAGCACGTTCTTTGTGCAAAACCCATTACGGCGGATATGCAGATCGCACGTGGGCTTGTCCGTACAGCCCGAAAGCACTCACGCTTGATCATGCCGGGGACCAATCATCGGTACTTTCCGTCAATTCAACAGGCACTGGCGCTCGTCAAAGACGGCAAACTAGGAAAACTGTACAGCCTTCATGCTTCGATTGGAACGAATGGCAAACGGATTCAGAAAAGTTGGTTTTGGAAAAAAGAGCTGGCAGTCGGTGGCACGATGATTGACAACGGGCACCATCTACTTGATCTGGCCTTGTTGTTTTGTGGACCGTTTGAACAGTGCATGGGACATACGTCACGCCGGCAGTGGCAAGACTCGGAAGTTGAGGACTATGCCGTTGCTATTTTTGAAGCAAGTACCGGCCAGAAAAAAAACGGCTACGAAGCTGTTCTACGATCCTCATGGAGACAGCCAGATGGCTACCTTGAACTCGAGTTATGGGGAGAAAAAGGACTGTTAAAGATAGTCGCGGGGGCCGAAGAGAAGCTGACACTGGTCACTGACACAGAAACCATCAACCAAGACTTCAGTACCTTTCCCAAAGACTCGCTCCAAAAAGAAGTGGAGACATTTTTGGAGCTTTGCCAGAAACCGGAGCAGCATCTGGAAGAAACTTCCCAGCTTTTACTTTCCCTGACCTCGATGATTCAGGGCTTCTATCACTCACAACATACTGGTCGAATCTCAAAACTTCGTCTATAACGCTTGGTATGATACTTGTAAACGCTCCCCTCATTGCCCCCAACGCCAAAAAATACTTGAATGAATGCCTCGAAACCAACTGGTTATCAGGAGAAGGTCCTTTTGTCTCTCGTTTTGAAGAAGCTTTTGCCACGCGGATGAATGTTGGCTACGCCATGACTACCAACTCCGGTACTGCCTCTCTGCACTTAGCCTTAGCAAGCTTGGGAGTTGGACCTGGCGATGAAGTTATCTTACCGGCCAGTACAATGGGCGCCTGTTACTTTGCAATCTGGTACTGTGGAGCCAAAGCTGTCCCTGTCGACGTCGACCCTGTTACATACACGATTGACCCCAAGGCAGTCGAACGGGCTATTACCCCCAAGACGAAGGCTGTCATGGCAGTGCATCTTTTCGGACACCCTTGCGAGATGGACGCACTACTTGCGCTCAAGAAAAAACATCACTTCTTGCTGATCGAAGACTGTGCCGAGGCCCACGGAGCGACATACCATGGACAAGTCGTCGGTTCATTCGGTGAAGCTGGATGCTACAGCTTTTACGCCAACAAGATTATCACCACCGGTGAAGGTGGAATGATGACTACTAATGATCCTGAGCTGGCCACCAAAGCCCGCAGCATGAAAACCTTTAGCTTTTCACCAGAAAAACGTTTTACTCATATCGGTATGGGGTATCGCTATACCATGACCAACTTGCAGGCTGCAGTGGGGCTGGCCCAACTGGAGATTCTGGACTCCTCTATTAAAGCGAAGCACAAGATGGCCGCCTTTTACGCTAAGCATCTGCAGAAGATCCCAGGTATTGTTGTTCCTACTGAGAAAAAAGACTGCCAGAGTGTGTTCTGGATGTATGCGATTCTAGTCAAAGAAAAGGAGTTCGGAATGAGCCGCGACCAGCTGATGAAGGAGCTCCTGGAGAACTTTGGTATCCAGACCCGTTCGTTTTTCTTCCCGCCTCAAGTCGCGTTTGCAGAGATGCACGTGTTTGATGGGCTGACGTTCCCCGTAGCTGACCGCATTGGTGAAGAAGGACTCTATCTCCCCTCAGGGCTGGGAAATACTCAAGCAGAGTTCCAACAAGTTGTTGATGCTATTGCCCAGATCTCAAAAAAACGTCGCACTGCTCGATAACATGCTGACTCGTGCGAGCCACCATCTTGAGCTCGCCCCCACAGATTTGTAAAACATCTGAGCGAACTTCTTTATTTTCCTTTAGGTAGGTATCTGAGTAGTATCGTTCGGCACTAAGGTCGTCAAACATCAAGGCGGTTGAGACCACTACGATCTTTTGCATTCGGACAAACGGCCGGACGTGGTTAATCGGAACATCCGGATTTACAGCCTTCGTCATCAGATAAGAAGCCAGGACATCCTTCCTTCCCACTTCCTGTGGTAGGTAGTACTCCATGATCAGATCTTGCATATTAAATGGCAGCACAACTAACTGCGTTTGATCAGTCATGATACGGTGAAGAATCTCCATGGCCTCCGTATAAGACTGATACGCCTCAACTCTCGAATCCCCTATTACAAATGGATATCGTTCAAGATAACTTGTGGAGAAGGATCCCACTGCAGCCGCTCCAATCAGACTTCCTACCACCAGCAACGTCCACCAACGTTGGGCCAGATACCGAATAATTTCACTCAGGACAACTCCCCCTCCCACTAGAAAGAGAACCGCTGACGATACAAACGTATTAGGCAAGAAAAAGGATGTATCCACAATACTCCCTAGAGCTGTCATTACCAGAATGTTGGTAAAAAAGACGACGGTGGAGACGATTGTCAGCATCTCCAGCACCTTTGGTAACTTATGGCGGTTCTTCCAAAAAAGAATTAACCCCACCACTGCCAGTACTCCCAGAAAAATAAGTTGCTTGACATAGAGATATGGATCTGTAGGAAGAATGGCATCAAAAGCAAAGGTCAGTCCACCGACAGTGGTCAGGAACCCAATCAATGCTTGCCACGAGAACTCAGGAATCCAGGATGTTGTCTCTTGAATGACTGAACGTTGGATAAGAAGATACTGGATGACAACAGAGTAAACCGGCAGTCTGAGTAGATAGAGTTTTTTGCAATAATCCAGAAAGAGTTTCCGTTGCTCTTGGAAGAAAAAGAAACCAAGAACAGTAATCACCAACAGCAGCAGCAATCCATAGACGAAGTACGAATAGTTCAGTAAAGAAACAATCAACGTCAGGAGGGTAATAAGCGCAACTTCCCGCCATCTGACTGGCTTTCCGTGAGTAATTTTATTGAGCTGCTGATAGTAGAGATAGATCACTACTGCAGTGAGGGCCAACATAGGTCCGTAGTCTCGTACTTGCCAACTGTACTGAATTAAGAAGGGCGAGAACGCTGCCATTCCAGCTACAGTCAAGGCCGTAAGCTTATTCTCTTTCTGAAGCATGAAGTAAAGCAGCCAAATTACAAACATCGAAGAGATCAAGCTAGGCGCCCGCAGGAAAAATTTGTTAGAGCTGATGAGCAACTGCGCACGGACAAATAAGTAGAACAGAGGCGGGCGGTCATCTAAGGGATGCAGAATCTGGTAGACGACCGAATAGTCTTTTGAGGCATACATGACACTGAACAACTCATCCTGCCACAGATCACGGTGAATAAAGGGACCCAAGCGCAGGATAAGACCAGCCGTCATTAACCCCACCAGGACGAGTTCAGCCCAGTATCGGGGTAACCGAACTGGCCTATACATTATTGAACACAATCGGGTAAACACCTTCACGTCTTTGATCCTTATCACTTTTTTTTGGCCACGATCAAGATACTACTGCCTGCTGGCAGGTTGATGATCTTCAGTAGGCGAGCCTCGATTTGACCGAAACTCTGCAACACCGTATTCAAAAATCCTGGACGGGCTTGGTCCTCACTAGTCTTTCCACTGAATCGATCAGCAACTCTGGCCATGATGAAGAGCGGAAACGAGAAGCCGAACAGGTAGGAGCTTCGGAGAACCCGACCGCCTGCTGACTCGACCTTTGACTGAAGTTCTTTGAGCGTATAACGCTGCCGAGCCATGTTTGCTTCGTCATGGGGCCCAAATAGCCATGGGTGGGCACAGTCGGTGATGATAAGGTAACCGCCTTTCCGCAGGCCAAGTAGGGCTCTGCGCAGGACGGCTGTGTCATCGGTAATTGCTTGATGATAGAGCACATCCAGGATGGTGATCACGTCGTAGTGGTTTTTGGGCAAGGTGAGAGTGTTGAGGTCTCCCGCCTTCACTTTTTCTGGATGATTTTTTTGCGAAAGTTGGCGCCCAAGGGTAGATTGCTCTACCCCTTCAACCTGGCCAAACCTCCTAAGCACTGGGAAGTTTGCTCCAACACCCGATCCGAGATCAAGGATCTTGGCCGATGGAGGTAGTTTCAAGGTCGAGAGTACCTGATCCAGGTACGCCCGTTTGGTGCTGTACCACCAGTGCCAGCGCTGTTGATCAGCCATGAGTTGATATTCTTCTAGCTTCATACCATTACCAGTCTCGGCAGGGTCGAGTAACAAATGACCATCTTATACTACGAGCTTTCAGGGAGAGAGTCTACCGAAAAAGACTACAGAAATCCGGGCTTCTAAGGTACAATCGCACTGCTGTAGGCTGTAGCAGCAGCTTGGAAGTGTCGCCTAGTGGCCAATGGCAGCGGTTTGCTAAATCGCGACCCGCAAGGGTCCCGTGGGTTCGAATCCCACCACTTCCGCCCCTACCTCTTCACCTCATGGCCGCCAAACTCATTTCGCAACACTGATACGACCTGCCCCGTGTAACTTGGCCTATTTTGTGAGTCGATTCTGAACTGCAGCGAGCCCTCGATAATCGGCACCGGCACCTTCAGCTCTTTCGCTGTTTCGACCGTCCACTGTCCCTCACCACTATGCTTGAC
>JACFOI010000033.1 GCA_019454415.1 Patescibacteria group bacterium
CTCTCACTCTTTTCAGTATAACAAAAAAGCCAGCTTGTTCAGCTGGCCTTTCCTTTTTTCATTCAAACGCTGCGAGCAGTTTATCTACGGAAGCCACCATCGCGGCGTGGAGGACGACCTCCTCGGTCACCTCGATCTCCACCACGGCCACCGCGGAATGATGGACGACCACCACGGAAACCGCCGTCGCGGCCACCTTCTCTACCACGCTCGTGACTACCATGACCTCGATCTCCACCACCATTTCGGCGGCCCTCTGCGGCAGCAGCCTCTTGTTCAGGGGTGAGCATGGTTAACTTAATCTTGCCGTCTTCCTGGATCTCACTGACCCGAACGTGGACGACGTCACCCATCTTGACGATGTCGTTGGCATCGTGGACGTATTCGGTGGACATCGCAGACACGTGGACGAGACCATCTTTGCCTGGCGCAATGTTGACAAAGGCGCCATAGCTCTCGATCCGGACGACCGGTCCATCGAACTCGTCACCAACTACAATCGGCCGCATCATGCTGCTGATGTAGTTGTAGGCATGATCAAGTTTTTCTTGGTCACTCGAGCCGATGTTGACTAAACCAACACCGCGCTCTAGGTCCTCGTCGACGTCAATTTGAGCACCGGTCATCTCGATGATGGCCTTGATATTCTTACCTCCCGGACCGATCAGCTCACCGATTCTGTCTTGTGGAATGACCAGCTGACGAATCTTGGGTGCCAATGGTGAGAGCTGAGGACGGGGCTCAGCGATGGTTTCCATCATCTTGCCCATGATGTGCATCCGGCCTTCCCGAGCTTGGAGCAAGGCTTGGCGCATCACTTCGGCAGGGATACCTTTGATCTTGATGTCCATCTGCAGCGCAGTCACGCCTTCTTCCGTTCCGGCCACTTTGAAGTCCATGTCACCGATGTGGTCTTCCAGACCTTGAATGTCGGACAGAACAACGTACTTGCCGTTGCCGTCAGTCATCAAGCCCATGGCGATACCAGCGACTGGACGTTTGATCGGGACACCAGCAGCCATCAACGACATGGTTGAGCCACAGACAGAAGCCTGGGACGTCGAACCATTGGAGCTGACGACTTCAGAAACCACTTGAATGGTGTATGGGAACTCTTCCTGGCTGGGGACGACTGCCAGCAGAGCACGCTCTGCCAAAGCACCATGTCCGACTTCGCGGCGCTTGGGTGAACCGACGCGACCAGCTTCACCGGAAGCATAGGGTGGCATGTTGTAGTGATGAATGTAGTGACGAGTCTCCTCACCTTCCATGCTCTCGATCAACTGACCAAGGGCTGGAGAGCCGAGGGTCGTCACAGAAACCACTTGGGTGGCACCACGTTTAAACATGGCTGAACCATGGGTACCTGGGAAGAGGTCAACTTCACACCAAATCGGCCGAATCTCGGTGGTTTTACGACCATCGGGACGGACACCCTCTTCCACGATCATCCGGCGACCTTCGTCGACCATTAAGTCATGGAAGATGCTGCTGAGTGCCTTGGCGTTTGCCAACGGATTCTCCAGCGCAGCTGCTTTTTCTTCCTCGGAAGCGTCCTCTGCAGGAGCGTGCTCGGCAACGATGCCTGCTACAAACTCATCAAGACCAGTTGGCTTCAAAACACCTTCCAGCTGGATCATTTCCTGAATCTTGGGACGGTACTTGGAAAGCAGCTCGAGTTTAACATCGGCATAGATGTCTTCGGTCGCTGCAGGCAGCAGCTCGACTTTCTTAGGCTTGCCGATCTCTTCACCGATCTTGGCGATCTGGCCACAGAGCTGTTTCAGCTCTGCTTGGGCTTTATCGAAAGCAGTCAGGATCACGTCCTCGCTGACTTCTTTAGCACCAGCCTCGACCATAACGATAGCATCAGTGGTTCCGGAAACGATCAAGTCCATATCCATACCGGCTCGCTCATCATCAGTTGGGTTGAAGATGTAGCGATCTTCGGCTTTGTTGTAACCAATCCGCAGACCAGTCACTGGCCCGTCAAACGGCACTTCAGAGATCTGAAGAGCCACCGCAGTCGCCATCATGCCGAGCATGTCAGCGTCGTTCTGCTTGTCAGTAGAGAAAACAGTCACGATGATCTGAACTTCGTTGGTCAGTCCCTCCGGAAACATCGGGCGCATAGTCCGGTCGATCACACGACCTTTTAAGATCGCGTCATCACTCGGACGGCCTTCACGTTTGACCCAGCGGGAACCCTTGATCACACCACCGGCGAACAGCTTCTCGACGTACTCCACGGAGAGTGGAAAGTAGCCGAGGTCAACTTTTCGACCGAGGGCGACCGTCGCTAAGACGACAGTTCCACCACAGCTAGCAGTGACGGCAGCAGAAGCCTGCTCCGAAAACTTACCGACCTCGATCGTGATGGTTTTATCACCGACCTTGAGGTCCTTTTTATACGTGTTGCCATATGTAGGGTATGACATACACTCCTTTCACACCGGGGAAAGAAATTCGAGTACTCTGGAGAACTAGCGAAGCGCGAGTTGGGGCAGGCGTTCACTGTTTCTCTTGAATCCTCAATTCTTCACCCCAGAAAATAACTACGGAAAACGTCTAACTAATGATTTTTGTTTCCGTTAAGAGCCTATTCTACCATCTTTTTCTCGAAATTACCCCGGAAAAGCCCTACCCAGAGGACGAGCAAGAACGGCGTCAGCAGCACGATAACCTGAAGTGAAGAAGGCTTCAGGAAGGGTTCTGTTACCTTGTTGAGGGTAAAAGTGGCCAAAGAAGCTGGCTCCTTCAACAGCTCGGACTTATTGGTCAAGTAGAGGGTGCGGAACTCGGCGTCGCTGGCGTCGATCTCTAGAGAGCGAGCCGGATCCGGAACGACGATCTGGTACTCTACTGCATAGCGCTTCCCTTTTGAGTCCGGAATGACCGGAAAACCAAAGGGGTGATAGCGGCTCTCACCGATCTCGTGGACTTTGTAGCGAGTGCTGGCGAGCAGTTGGTTGTTTTCGTCGAGGAGACGGATTTCAAGTTCGCCCGGAACGCTGCTGGCGTTGGTTCCGTGCTCACCTTTGACTTCTTTGGACTTCAGCGAAGTTGTGATTGTCCCCAGGTTATTGGCGTCGGCGGTGAACTCAAACCGAGTCGGCTGTTCCGTGATCTGGATGTACTTAGGGGCTGAACTGATCCAGCTGACTGGCTCAGTACTCTTGGGAATTGATTGGGTGAAAAAAGCCGAGAGCGAGCGGTAGCCGATATAGATATAGGCAATAGAGAAAACGGTGAGGGCAACAATCGCCCGCTTGGTAACAGCCGGTGAGTAGCGGGCAAAGATCTCTTTTTCCTTCTTTTTCTCGATGACGTTGGCTTCTTTGGGATCTGTGGCAAAGGGAACAACTTTGGCCTTCTTGAGGTTAAAGTACGGCTGTTCGATCAGTTTGAACAGAATCACCGACAACACAATGGAACAGGCAAAGGAGGCAACGGTGACCAAGAACGCCTCGAGCAGCGTGGCTGGCTCGTGGCCACGGGTAGTCATTTCGATAATCACTGAGTGCGTCAGGTAGAGTGAGTAGCTGTACTTACCCATGAAGATCAGAGCTTTGGACTCTAGGAACTTGCCAAAGGCGCCTGGCAGTAGCGCTACGTAGATGACAGCCATAATCGGGAATGCCCAGATTAGTTGTACCCAGGGGTGGTAGAACTCAGGGATGGATGAGTAAACTAAAACGCTACAGAGTAGGACAGCCAGGCACGCTAAAATGGATATAGGGTGGGTGACAGCTGGCACCCTCTTCAACAGATTCTCCCGCCAGGTCTCTTTTTTTCTCAAGATGAGCGCCAGCAAGATCCCAACAATGAAGTAGATTGCCAGGTGGATCTGCATGATACTGAAGCCCAGCACTCTCTGGAAAACGAGCTTGAGCCCGAATAAAAACGGCAACACCGCGATCAGTATTGCGATATTGAGTACAGTTGACCTTTTGCGAAGAATTGCTCCTACCAAAGGAACAAGAAAAATTGGATATAACAAGTAAAAGCTGGTTTCAGTGATCAAGCTCCAGTACACTCCATCTAGTTGAGCAATATACTGGCCGAAAGGTAGAGTCAACGTCGCGTTGACGGCAGTCGTCGCCAACATCTGAGCTGTTTGACTCCAGTTCAGATAGAAAACCGCCGGCGGAACGCGAAGAAGGAAGAAAACGTACCAGGCTGCGACGCCAACCTGTGCCAACAGGAATGCCAAGAAGGCAGCTTTTCCCAGATTAAAACGAGGTGGGAGCGATTGTTGGACTTTGACTCCAAGCTCCCAGATCACTCGTCCAGCCACAGCTACCCCTAGAATCACTGGCAGCGCATAGACTGGATACCAGAGTGGATTAAGACTCATCTCGATCCGAGTAGCTTCAGGTAAGAAAAACTTAAAGCTGCGGATAATTGCCAGACTCACGACCATCACCAGGAATGGTGGAAAGACACGCGCGTATCTTTTGGCCCAGAAACCGACTGCAGAGTTGGGCTGTGGGTACAGCCAGGTCATCAGAAAACCACTTAACAGGAACAGTAAGCTGACGCCGGTTTTGCCATTGGCAAGCAAGATCGTCCACAAGGGATGCAGAAACTCCGGCAAGCTGTACAACACCCCGAGCGGAATGTGTGTCAGGATGACCAGAATAATTGCTAACCCACGAACACCGTCCAAAGCAATAAGTCGCTGGGTAGGCTGTGTGGATGTCATCAACACACTATACAACAAAAATCCCCCGACGGCGGTGAGGCAAGTCGAGGGATTCCAGTTTTTAAGTCAAAAAGGTTTTCTGTCCTTACTTGGACAGACCGAGTCGGTCGATCAGCTTGCGGTAACGATCCTCACTCTTGGAGAGCAAGAAGTTGAGCAAGCGACGGCGCTTGGCGACCTGTTTCAAAAGACCACGGCGGGAGTGGTTGTCTTTTTTGTGTTTCTTCAAGTGTTCAGTCAGCTCATTGATCGAAAAGGTCAACAACGCTACCTGGACCTCTGGAGAACCAGTGTCGCCCTCAAACAGGGCAAAGTCTTTAATAATCTGTGCTTTGGTTTGGGTGTTCAAAGCCATAGTATCTTTCCCTTTGCTGGCGAGCCTTTCTCGAGTAGGGCGGCTTTTGGCGCCTGCTACAGCAAGCCAGAAAAGTAACTATTTATATTGAGGAGT
>JACFOI010000034.1 GCA_019454415.1 Patescibacteria group bacterium
AGTATTTACAATTATAGGCCTATAATATATAATATAACCATCTCAGCCATGGGAGTCTTGCCATTACGGCTTTTCCTCCCTTCTGAGACTTAACAAGTGAAGAAGGAAGGGAAGCCGGGCAGCTCTCGGAAATCATCATAAGGGAGAAACCTGATGAAGCGTTTAATCTCGCTGTTCGTTCTCTTGACGGGGCTGCTGTTTTGCAGCCAACTGGCGCCGGTCCAGGCGCAAGAAACACTGGAGTGCGGTGAAATGACTGCACTGAACCTGCATCGCGGTGACATCGCTCGCGTGAGCAACACCGATGATCGTCCCAACCGCCTCCGCGAACGTCCCACCATCTCGGCGCGGGTTATCGACAGTATTCCTGTCGGTGACTTGTTTGAGATTGAAGGCGGGCCGCGCTGCGCGGACGACATCATTTGGTGGCGCGTCAGTTACCAGAACCAGACCGGGTGGACGGCCCAAGGCGTGGCTGGCACGAACTACATCGAACTCGTGAGCGCCGCTGCCACCGCCACCCCGCGTCCGACGCAAACGGCAACCCCCCGTGTTACCCCTCAGCCCACCCCCACCCCCCAACCCAACGCCACTTCGTCCCCGACGGCTGATAACTGCTCGCTCGCTCCTGACCGGCAGCTTGAAGTGCGCAGCTGGGCGCGAGTCACCTATGTTGACTCTCGCCCCAGTAACCTGCGTGCCGAGCCGGGACTGGACAGCTCCATTGTGACCACCATCAACCCGGGCGAACGTGTCTGGGTAGTCAATGGCCCCGAGTGTGTAGACGGCTACCGTTGGTGGCGCGTCCGCTACGACGGGCAACTCGGCTGGGTGGGCGATGGGGTTCGCAACCCAGATGGTACATACCAGTACTATCTGGTTCCAGACCGCGCCCGCAGTTAACCCCTTCCTTTCCTCACATCCGTGAGCCGCGGAGCAACCCTCCGCGGCTTACACCTTTTTTGTTACCTCCTTCTTACAAAACTCACCTTGTCAGTCTTAGACTGCTTTGTTAGAGTGTTGATTAACTGCGGAGTCTTTCTGGACGTTTTTTAGTCGAGAAATAGAAAGGTCGTATGTACACTTTGCCGTCTCTCCCATATGCCTATACTGCGCTTGAGCCCGTGATCGATGCCAAGACAATGGAGATCCATCACACCAAGCATCACCAAACCTACGTGGATAAGCTCAATGCCGCGCTGGAAAAGCATCCGGATTTGGCAGAGATGAGCGTGGAAGAGCTACTGCGAAACATGGACAAGGTCCCGGCTGAGATCAAAACGGCAGTTCAAAATCATGGTGGTGGCCATGCCAACCACTCCCTGTTTTGGACGATCTTGACTCCGGATTCTCTGGGCCGTCCAGGCGGGAAGCTGCTGATGGCAATCGAACAAAAGTTCGGCAAGTTTGAAGACTTTCAACAAAAATTTAATGAAGCAGCCACAAACCGTTTTGGTTCCGGCTGGGCCTGGCTGGTGGTCAACGCCGATCAAAGTCTAGAGGTAATCTCCACAGCCAACCAAGACTCCCCACTGATGAACAAGCAGACCCCGATTCTGGGGCTGGATGTCTGGGAGCATGCCTACTATTTGCATTATCAAAACCGGCGACCTGAATATATCCAGGCTGTTTGGGGTATCTTTAATTGGGCGGAAGTCGAGCGTCGTTACCTCCACGCGATCCAGTAATGCGGCAAGTCATATTTGATGTAGAAACTCAGAAAACGTTTGATGAGGTGGGCGGGTATTTTCCCGACCGCTTGGGGATCTCGTTTGTTGGCGTGTGCGTGCGTGACGGTTTTAGTGGTCAAGGTGAGATGTTGGGTTTTTTTGAACAAGACCTCGCCAAGTTATTTCCTATTTTAGAGTCTGCAGATGTGTTGGTCGGTTTTAACAGTGACAACTTTGACATTCAGACACTGGTGCCGTACTACTCCGGTCGCGTTGAAGAGTTTCCTTCACTCGATCTGATGGTGCGTATCAAAAAAAGCGCCGGACACAGAATCGGTTTGGATGCAGTTGCCAAAGAAACACTCGGCATCGGCAAGTCGGGTGATGGTTTAGACGCGATCAAGTACTACAAGATGCAGCAGTGGGAAGAGCTCTCCAAGTACTGTCTGCAAGACGTGGCTGTCACCCGTGATCTTTATGACTACGGACTACGCACCGGGAAAGTAAAGTTCAAGAATAAGTGGAATCGACTGGTGGAGTGCCCTGTCGACTTCAGTTTTACTCCCAAAGAGAGCGCTGGCATCCAGATGAGCCTGATCTAATAAACGCTCAAGCCTGCTGGCATTTTCATCAACTGGTGTAAAATCAGCCCATGCCTAACTTGCAAAGCTTCCAAGCAAAAGTTTGTTATACTGCCGCCGGAATTCTCATCGTGGATGGCAAGGTGCTGTTGATCAAACACAAGAAGCTGGGGAAGTGGCTGAATCCCGGTGGACACATCGAGCCGGGCGAGCTCCCACACCAAGCTGCAGAACGTGAGTTCTTTGAAGAGACTGGAGTCCGAGTTCGGGCAGTGGACGCGACAGGTCTGTATGATGACGACGTCACGGAGTTTTTGCCGAATCCGATTTCGACGAATCTCCACTGGGTATCCAAAGAAAACTACTGGAGTCGAGTCCAGAACAAAGCCAGTGAAGATATCGCCTGGAAAAAGGGCTGCGAACAACACATCAACTTCTTATACCTAGTTCAACCAATGGCCGGTGTAGAAATTCAGTTTGACGAAGAAGAAACACTTGGCATTGACTGGTTCGATGTGGGCCAGCTCCAAAACGTAGAGCTGGGTGCGAATATCCGGCAGGAAATCGAACACGCTGCCCAGATTGCTGGTCATCTGCAAAAGATGAAACAAGCAATGTAGCTCTCAAAGCGCCATCGATAAGGTAAAATACCCAGTACCCCGAAGGACTCTTATGCCTGAAAAACACCCTCAGCTGACTCTGAAGAACTTGCATGTGGCTGTCGTCAATCAGCAGACCGAAGAACGAACCTTGATCTTACGTGGCGTTGATTTGACTGTTCGCCCAGGTGAAGTGCACGCCATCATGGGTCCCAATGGTTCCGGTAAATCTACTCTGGCTTATACACTGGCAGGCCATCCCTTTTACGAAGTAGAAGAGCCGGAAAAGAATCAGACGCAGATGGTGCTGGATGGTGATGATATTCTCGAGAAGTCTCCGGACGAGCGGGCTGCGGCAGGTTTGTTTTTAGCATTCCAGTATCCGGTGGAGGTGCCGGGAGTCAAAGTCCAGAACTTCCTGCGGTTGGCCTACAACGCGCGCTTTGCAGAGCAACCAGAAAAGCTTTTCCCGACCGTGCTGGCGTTCCGCAAGCACTTAGAAAGCTTGGCTGCCGAACTGAAAGTGAATCCTGAACTGCTCCGTCGCGGCCTCAACGAGGGTTTCAGCGGTGGTGAGAAAAAACGGGTCGAGATCCTGCAGATGGCAGTCCTCGAACCCAAGTATGCCATTCTTGACGAGACCGACTCTGGGCTGGACGTGGACGCGATCAAAGCCGTTGCCGAGGGTGTCGAAAAGATCCGTCATAAGTACAACTCCGGGATTGTTGTGATCACCCACTATCAGCGCATTCTCAAGTATCTCAAACCGGACTTCGTCCACGTGATGAAAGCAGGCAAGATCGTCAAAAGTGGTGGTGCCAAGCTGGCTGAAGAGTTGGAGTCACAAGGGTTTGAGAAACTGGAAGAAGAGTAAATAACGTATGTCTCGATTTGCTGCCAAACACGCTACCGAGCTCGATGAGTCGATCAAAGAAAAAGACGAACACTATCAGCATGGTTTTGCCTTTCCGACTGAGCACTACAGTCACATCTTGAAGCCTGGATTGAGAACTGGCGTCGTCCAGGAGATCTCTCACATCAAAGCAGAGCCGGAGTGGATGTTGAAAAAACGACTGGAGGGCTTTCAACACTTTGAGGCCAAGCCGACCCCGACCTGGGGTGGTGACCTTTCAGCCATCGACTATGACCAGATTCATTACTACTTGCGACCCACTGATCGACAAGCCCAAAAGTGGGAAGACGTGCCGCCGGAAATCAAGACAACGTTTGATCGGTTGGGCATTCCTGAGGCCGAGAAAAAATACCTGGCTGGCGTGAAGATGCAGTACGACTCTGAAGTTGTTTACGGCTCACTCAAAAATATCTGGGCCAAGGACGGCGTGATCTTTTTGTCCATGGACGAGGGGCTCGCCCAGTATCCTGACCTGGTCAAAGAGTACTTTGGCAAGCTGATCCCTTCTGGCGATAACAAGTTTGCAGCGCTCAACACCGCTGTCTGGTCAGGCGGGTCTTTTGTCTATGTGCCTAAAGGCGTTCACGTCAAACTGCCACTCCAGACTTACTTCCGGATCAA
>JACFOI010000008.1:0-14618 GCA_019454415.1 Patescibacteria group bacterium
CTACCAAAACACCGCCTGGCGGCGGTGTTTCTTAATTCAAGGAAAGACGTTTTATTCTGCCCCAAACGAACGAGGTTTAGTCATTCGGCGTGGTGGTCGTGGAATAGGAGCGTTCTTCATTTTCTTGATCGCACGTTTACGCTTCTGAGAGCGACGGATCTCGTTCAAACGAACAGTGCGCAGCTCGGAAGGCTTTTGATAGTACTTGCGATCTTTGACAACTTGAATAATGTTGGTGGCAGCAATGACTTTCTTGAACTTCTTGATCAGATCTCCAGTGTGGTCATCGTTGCGGGCCTTTAAAACAATAGGCAAAAAGAAACACCTCCTTCCCACGAATGTCGAGAAACAATTGAAAGTCTCGGACGGTGAATTATACCACTTGAGGTGGCTGGGTGGCTAGCAGCCAGAATAGGCCAGTCTAGGAGAAGCTTTTAATAGAGCTGCAACTCAAACCTTCCCTTATCCACTTTGCCAATTACGTCAACTTTCGGACCGAATCGCCGTTGAATTTCAGGCGCAACATAGCCTCTCTTCTCCCCATGAACGGGAATAATCTTCATTTCTGGGTTCAAGCTCAGAAGAGTTTCCATGAATGCAAAAAAATCTTCTTGTTTGGAGTGTCCAGACATCCGCCATTGGGGATTTTGACTCGGTTGAATTGCCTGCCCGTTGAACTGGAGGTCTGTCAGGTAGGACCAGTTCAATTTTTGGCAGTGTTTTCGGTCACGCCATGCGATGTCACGATCTCGTTCTTGATAGGTGAAGTAGTGAGCACGAACGACAACAGCCCGTGGGCTTTCGCCAGGCTTTCCTAGATGAGAATCAATATTTGCCAACTCTTCTTCTAGAGGATTCGTCGGTCGTACAAAGATGACAGCATTTCCATCGTGGGCAAGCTCTTTCCACTGCAGCAACTGCTCTGCATGATAGAGCACAATTTGGCGTTCAATTTTATTTAGTGATTCTTTTTGCGGTTCAACAATTCTAGTATCTTGAGAAAACTGAGGTCTCGGATGATATGGCAACGTTCTCACGGGTTCTTGGCGCAGCCAATGATCATCCGGTAATTTGGGTGCAAGCAAGTCAACACTTCTTTCCTGATGTTCTGTGGTGATTGGAGTCATTGCATTCGCTGCGTCAAACTGTCTGAAAAGTTCGATGGGGACACTGTGTTTGAGGCCATAAACAATTTTCCGACCATGGCGAAGTGCATGTTGGCTAATTAGTTCAATAAGTGAAAGATCTTTGGGATCAACTTGAACAATGACTGGTTTGCCACGGTGCTCAGCAAATAACCGATCATAGTTGTCGTGAAGCATCTCTTTGGTGAGTGAAGAAGGACTCTTTTTGACATTGGCATTTGGTGGTCGAACGTTGGTCGTTTCGGTGATGACAGCGTCTACTCCACCAATGGCTTTCAAAAATTCGACGCTTTTTTCCGTCAATCCGTTGTCCCTGAATCGGTAATCACCTGAATACAGTGTTTTGTGCATGGGTAGACCAAAATCGTCATAGGCAGTAACCAAAAACATGCAGGCGCCGTAGATACTATGATCACACGGTAAACAGGTGACCGAAACTTTGCCTCGACCGATAAACCTTGTCTCATAGGGTTGGAGCATCAGTTGCTGAGGAGAAAAGTGACCATCCTTCTTTGGAGTGAGAAGGGTCTCTCGCTGTCTTCGAATTGCATGTTCATCCATCCATCCACCTTTGAAGAAGAAGTGAGATGGCCAAGGCGCAGATTCCGCTGAAGTTACTTGAGGAATGTGGCTTCCCGTTAAAGCAGCGAAGCCGGTGTGATCATCATGGAAATGTGAAATCAGGAATGCAGTATGTCGAATCTTTCTTATAGATGCGTCGTTTTGGACAATTCTTTCCATGTTTTCCATAAACTTGGTAATTTCTGAGTCACTCAACCAGCTATCCAACGCCCGAAGTAAGCGGCGGAAATCAGAAGGGGTTAAACGAAGATAAAGGTCGATCAAGTCGCTGTTTTTGTCTGGCTCCTCCAGAAATGCCGCGCCTATAGTTTCAGCTGATTTCAGTAACAGGGTCATGCGATAGAACATCGGTATCTCAGCGGTTGTCGGGAGGATGTCTTTGAACGGAGCCATGCCCAACTTGATTGATGGCTTAAACATGCTGTTGTAATAAAAATCTTCCCGTTGCGAACCGAAGTCGAGGCAGACAAACTCAGCTGTTCCATCAGAAAACTCATACACGAGCCAAGATGGTTTTGCCCCAATACTGGGGCGATATTTTTCGAATGTAAGATAACGTACGTGCTGTAGCTGGGAAGTTTGCTGAGGCTCTGGGACAGGGACGGCTTCGAGCTCACCTGTATCTCCAAACTCATCGGCTCTTTTTTTGGATTCTCGAATGAAGTTCTCTCCGGCATACAGCTTCATTTCCCAGTATTCGAGCAGTTTGGGCGTGAGTGAGAGGACCTTAAAAGATGGTGGACGACCATCTTCACCTTCATGGATAGTACGAAAGTGGTGGGAAAGGGTGCGAACTCTCTCAATTCGAAACGTCTCGCTGATATCAGGTTCAAAACATTTAATGCCAATACAGTCTGTTACCCATTCCGTAGCAAACCTAGAACCGCCGTTCATATGACGGAGGCCGAGCATATCAATTGGAGCGAAGTTACCATCCTGATCCACAATCATGACTTCTACTTCGTGATTACTCAGAGTGTTTACTCTGGGGAAGTATGTGTTTTCTAAGCCAGCTTGGCGGAGGGCTGCTGTCACCACCTCCATCACTTTTCGTAAGCTTGGGGCACGTTCGCGATAGCTTTCTGGAGGAAGAAGGATAGATTCTTTGCTTCGTACCCATTGCCGCAGTTGCTGATCTGTCACGACTGCTACAACAGGATCTAAATCAAAGTGTTTGCGACGGCCGACGAGTGTTGGGTCTGTGTACCAAAGTACTGACTGTCGGAGAATGTCTGCTCGTTCGTAACACTCCTTAAAGCTCTCTCCAGGTTTTGGCCAAGTTAAACCTATTACTTGTGCTTTTGGTTTTACTTTAATAGTGAAGGGTGTTTTTTTGCCTAGTGCTGGTTCTAAAACTCCCTCTCTTTGTCTTCCCATGAATTCTGGATTTTTACTTAATGCGGGATACAAAATATCCCTCATTAACACAGGTGTGATATGGTTCCCATCAGGTAAATTCTGAGTAAAAATCATTTCCAAGCCAGATGCTGCTTGGATTTGGGTGCCTGTGGTAATTTCAAGATCAAGTCCAAGTTGGTGGTATCGATCCAAACTTCCAAGAAGAGAATTGATAAGCTCTCTTCTTTCTACAGAATCAAAAAGCTCTGGAAGGGCCGCAAGTAAAGCTCGTTCGGTGGCTTCTACACGTTGAGCTTCAGTCAAGGGCAGTCGATCTTGTTCGACGTCCCTATAGATCACAAGTCAATAAGTTCCTCATGTTTTTCTTTACGTGGCCAACCACCCAAGATATGCATATGGACGTGGTGAACGAGCTGCATATCTCGGCCGACGTTCATCATCAACTTATAGTTGTCCTGAATTCCCAGCTCTTTGGCAATCTTGCGGGCGGTCAGCAATAGCTGAGCGTGAAGCTGTTCGTCCGCGATATCGATATCCTCGAGTGTGGGGTACTCTTCTTTCGTCACTAACAGGACGTGCACTGGCGCTTTGGGATGGATGTCGTCAAAGGCAATGAAGGTGTCATCTTCATAGCGAATCTTGGCTGGGATCTGTCGTTGGACAATCTTGGTAAAGATACTCGGCTCACTCATATCATCAAGTGCTGATTGATTTGTAGCGCATCTACGTTCTGCTCAGGGCAGTTTTAGCAGCTTCCACTACTTCTTGCAAGGATAGCTTGGTGGGGCGTTGGTGGCGGTGTTTCTTTGAGCCGTTGAGGAGCATCTTGCCGCTGGGGTGGTAGTACCACGTCCCGTTGGGGTCAAGTTGAGTGATGAGTTCCGCGAGGGGTTTAAGGTCCACTGAAGTATCGGGTCTGGCTTTAACCCGAACTTCTCCGGAGCTGGGATCTTTACGAATAACCAGCGCAAAGCCGGTTTTCTGGGCGTACTTCATGACCGAGTCGTTCTTGGTTTCAACTGCCAAACATTTCAGCCCATCAATTTCAAAGGGTTGTCCCGCCTCGGCAATAATGTCACGTGCTTGGATGTTCTCCTTGAGTGCCGCATAGGCACAGTCAAAACACTTCAAGCCAAATGCCATCTGGGAGTCATCATCATGTGGGTCAACACTTTCAAATCCGTGTAGAAGTGACGAAAGCATGAAGGAGTAACGGAGGTTATCTGGCTCCGGCCAGTTGACCTCACCGAAGTGGTCGTCATCGGTGACAAAGGCCACCACTGCTTGCAGCGCCACATCGGACTTCAGTTCCGGATGAATTCGGCAAACGTAGTCATAGACGAGCGACGTCGCGCAGATACGTAAGAGACCTCGGTCAGGTTGGTGGTGATCAAACTCGCCTAGGCCAGTATCAACATGGGTGACTTCGTGCATTTGGAAGCCGAGTCGCTCGGCCTCACTGGGATCAATGGTAGCTCCAGGATCGACAAAGGCGTGCTGTGCGGTTGCGTAGTGCTGGGCATCGAACCGTTTTAAAATCCAACTCGAACCAATCGCATCACAGTCTGGTGCGTGATGAGTTACAATAAGGCGCTTTGTCATGGGGAAAGTATAACATTCCTACCCACCGCAACAGCCGTAAAAATTTTCATTTCTAGGACAGTTGCAGTGGGTATCCTCACCGGATATGAACAGTACTATACGAAGAGATACAGAAAAAACCCAGAGACAAAATGGATTGATTCTGACGCTTATAAGTATCGTTCAAGATTAACGAAATATTTACTATAAGCTTTATTATTTTTCGCACTTTTTGCGTTAATAAAAAGGTGAGACCAAATGTGAACAGTCCTCAAGCAGGTTTCTGGGCAATCACTTGAAGATCGCTAAAGCCCAACAGTCGACCCATACCCTCATCGATCATCTGAAATAAAGGGACGAGTGGTCCCCGAATACCCTTAATTAAAAACCCCAGTTTAGTGGTAAACAATACATTGCGGATTGGACCCTCTACCTCCCGCAGGGAAATAATCTTAAACCCAGCTGACTCGAGTACTGAGCGTAATCGCTCCTTAGTGTAGCGGCGAAGATGTCCAACCTCTTTGTCAAACGATGTGTAAAAGCCCATTTTAAAGAGTAGATTTTGTTTTGAGGGCGTGGAGAGTACTAAGCGACCTCCAGGTTTGAGATTGGCAAACAGTGTCTTTACAAATGTTTCTTCATCAGGCACGTGCTCAATCACTTCAAAACAAGTGATGATATCGTAAGTGAGAGGTTGTCGACGGACTTCGCCTTGCTTAAATTTTACCGAACGCAGACCAATTTTATCGCGAGCATCCGTCGCTAACTGGATAGCTCGTCGTGAGACATCGATACCGGTTACATCTGCTCCTTGAGCGGCTAAATACAAGGAAATGGTTCCCACACCGCAACCAACGTCTAAAACTTTCAGACCTGCAAAACCTTTTTTGCAAGCTTGGTGTAAGGAAGCCAAGTTATACCAATAGGTGAAGTTACCTTGACCAATGACTTTGGAGAATCGATCATTTTTTTGATGGTAACGATCGTAAAAAGCAGTAGTTTCTACCATAAAACGTGAGTTATATTTGTTTTTTATCTTGGCCTTTCTTTTTTCGGTTGACGCAGCCGACCAAGCAGCCACAACGATAACCTCCAGACTGCTGTGAATGGTAAAGTAATCACCTGCCACACCAGGGGAGCAGCGTCTTCCTCTCCCCTTACCCAAGCAGAAACAATCAGCCATCGGTCCTGGTCCTGAAGATAGGTGCCGATGAGCTGAACTTGGCGACCGTTGAGCGTTCGGACAAACTTGACTGTGCCTGGCTTGGAGCCAGGCTCCGTCCGATCAGGCGAACGGAGCACTGACTCCACTACATCTTCGGTAATCCAACGCTGTTTGAGTCGCTCGCGCGCGTGGTTGGTTAGGATTGGTGCTGGCATCATCGGGCGCGCTCAAGCAGTTCCTCCAAAGTGACGAGCTGCGTCTCGTTGCTGGTGCGCTCTTTGAGTTCAATCTTGTCACCGGTTTTTGTAGAAACAACTGCGCGATAAGGAACGCCAATCAGGTCAGCGTCGGCAAACTTCTCACCAGCCCGAGCATCCCGGTCATCCCAGATGACTTCGATTCCGGCTGCTTGCAGATGGTCATAGATCTCCTGGCCTCGGTCATGCTGCTGAATATCAATCAAGTGAACAGTAAATGGCGCCAGCTGTTTCGGCCAGA
Source organism: Patescibacteria group bacterium (assembly GCA_019454415.1). Lineage (GTDB taxonomy): Bacteria > Patescibacteriota > Microgenomatia > UBA1400 > PJMF01 > UBA924. The sequence goes on from JACFOI010000008.1 coordinate 6,331, forward strand.
CTAGCCCTTTGTCGTCGGCATACTTTTCGACAATTACACCCACTAATCTAGAGGAACCGATGCCATAACAGCCCATGTAGAGGGTTTGAGGCTTGCCCTGTTCATCCAGGTAGGTAAAGTTAAAGGCTTTGGAAAACTTGGTGTGAAGAGGAAAGATGTTCCCAACCTCACAGCCACGTTTGACCTCGTAGACTTCGCCCGTCTCGGGATAGATATCACCTTCTTTGGCCACCTTGAAGTCATAGAACTGCTCTGGCAGAGGCAGGTCACGCTCCCAATTGACGTTGATTGTGTGGTAGTGGGTTTTGTTGGCACCACACTCAAAGTTACGGCGGTTGGAGGTGGACTCGTCAAAGTAGACTTTGACGCTGTCGGGTAAGTTCAGTGGTCCGGCGTAGCCGACCTCGGCTCCGGTTACCTTCTTGACGACATCAGCAGATGCCAACTTCAAGCTCTTTGCGTCAACTACTTTCTTGAGTTTTTCCTCGTCGACGTCATAGCCGCCGCGGACCGCGGCGGCGATCACCTCTCCCTTGTCTGTTTCAAACAGAAGGGTTTTGGTGGTCTTCTCTACTGGAATCTGGAGAAACTTCGCCAGCTCATCGACACCAATCATGCCGATGCCTTCAACATCGGTCATGGGTTTGGGCTCTTCCTGATCATCATTTAACTTGGGTGCCTGGCTAGGTGCCACCTCGCGGTTAAAGCACAAGTTCTTTGACTTAACGATGAACAGAGTGTCCTCGCCTGCATCCACAATTGTTTGGAACTCATGTGAGTAGTCTGTGGTGAAGTCACCACCGGAAGCCAAGGCAATTACAGTGTCATCTCCTAGACCGACACGGCGGAAGACAGTCATGTAGACTTCTTTCATCACCTCGTAGTACCTCTTGAGATCCTCGACTGAACGATGAAAGCTGTAGGCATCTTTCATCCGGAACTCACGACAGCGCAGCAGGCCAGTTTTGGCACGTGGCTCATTGCGGAACTTTGTCTGGATCTGATAGACCGCGACAGGAAAGTCTTTATAGCTATGGGCAAACTCCTGGACGAGGGGCGTGACCATCTCTTCGTGCGTAGAGTTGAGCACGTACTCAGTGTTACTTTTAGCGAGTGAGGCTTCATTAGCGCCGCTCGTCTTCATCAACACATCGACGGTGTTAATTCGGCCGGTCTCTTCCCAGATTTTCTTGGGGGCCAAGGAGGTCATCTGGATCTCAATGGCCACTTTGTCCATCTCCTCGCGGATGATCTTCTCGATCTTGTTTAGGACCCGCAGACCTAGTGGCAAGAAGGTATAGATGCCGGCTACTTCTTGATGAATAAACGAGGCCTGAGTCAGTAGCTTAGCGTTTTTGGACACCAGGTCGCTACTAACCGTCTTGGTCGTTCGAAAAGGATTTTGTGTAAATTTCATAGTGTTATTAGGTTCCTTGGATTAATATGTATGCATTTTTTCGGATCTTGAGGCATTTCGCTCAGTGAGTGTTGATGTTGCCTCAGAAGCTGAAAAAATGCATCTGCTTTATTCAATCCAAGGACGTAGGGCATCGACGAACAACTGGCTACTCTCAAGATAGTGGATTTTTGAGGATGCGTCAGGTTGTCCACCTGACGGGAGTTGCGGGATAGAGTCGGTGACGACGACGCTGTCAACAACAGAGCCCTGAATCTTTTGTGCACCGCTGTCAGCGAAGATGCCGTGAGTCGCAAAGAAGTGCACTTCACGAGCACCGCGAGCTTTGAGCAGCTCTGCAGTGTTTACCACTGTTCCGCCAGAGTTGATGATGTCGTCAAACACAACCACGATTTTACCACTGACGTCACCACTGACGCCGATGGCCCTGGTCTCACCAGTAGTCAGGTCACGATGCTTATCAACGTTCACCAGCTCAACGCCCAGTTTTTCGGCAAAGACGCGCGCCCGTTTCATGCCCCCAAAATCTGGGCTGGCCACTAACAGATTCTCTTTTTGAAACTTGTGTTGTACTTCTTCTACAAATAAGTTCATGGCAGTTAAGTGTTGGGTAGGAATCGAGAAGAATCCGGGCGTACTGCTGTTATGAAGGTCCAGCAGGAAGACACGTTTAATATAGGAGTTGGAGATCAAGTCAGCGACGACCTTAGCGGCAATCGGCTCACCCTCACGAAACACTTTATCTTGGAGTGAGTAGCCCATCCACGGCATGACTAAGTTGATGTGACGTGCGCCCATTCGTTCCAGGGCATCGACCAGTAATAGCAGTTCGACGGTATGTTCATCTACTGGGGCTGAGAGTGACTGTATCAACACTACGTTTTGACCACGAACAGGTTCTTTAATCCAGACGCGCTTCTCGCCATTGGCAAAGTGGCTGAGGTCGGCATCAACCAGCTGCGTCCGGAATAACTGAGCCATTCCTTGAGCGAGCTGCAGGTTTGATGAGCCAGAGACGATCTTCATTGTTTCCTCCGCATGGTACGGGCAGTATGTGTCTGCAGCGGTTTTTGTGCTGCAACTAATGCTACCCCAAAGGTAGGAGGCTCGGGAAGGGCCGTCAGAGAGATAACGAGTTTCTTCATATCTTCTTGTAGCTTTGACCGTCCAAGTCGTCAAGTGAGTATGGGCCCATCTTGGTTCGTGTCAGGCGCACAACAGGATAGCCGACTCGCTCACACATCCGGCGGACTTGCTGATGGCGACCCTCATGAATAGTGATCTCCAGGATGCTCTGCTCGGTACCGGTTTGAATCACGTTCACTTCAGCGGGTGCAGTGTAACCTTCTTTGAGACGGACGCCTCGTTCCAAGTGATTGAGGGCTTTGAAGGTGGGCCGACCAGCCACCACAACTTCGTACGTCTTGAGTGATTCAAATGATGGATGAGTTAGTTTTTGCGCCAAGCTCCCGTCGTTAGTGATCAGCATCAAGCCTTCACTGTCCAGGTCAAGACGACCCACAGGATAGAGGCGAACGGCTTGAAGTTCTTTGGCTAAATCGGGATCGTTTTTGGTAACTTCCTGGTGCAAAAAGTCCAAAACGGTTGGCCGACCCAGCTCGTCGTGCGTGGTGGAAACGACGCCGGTCGGTTTGTTAATCAGAAGAAGATATGGCTTGGCTGCCTGAAGAGGGATGACTTTGCCCTCCACTTTAACGATGTCTTGGGCGGGGTTGACGCGTTGGCCGATATGAGCCCGTTGATCATTCACGGTTACTTGGCCGGCAGTAATCAACGCTTCGGCTTTACGGCGAGAAGCAAAGCCAGCTTGTGCAAGCGCGGCATGGATCTTTGGAAACTTCGTGGCTGACTTCCCGTCGGACGACATAGCTGTATTGTACGCTCTTTTCTCGCATATTGGGTACGTATTGATATAGTTTGATACGATTAAAATAATAGTCAAGGAAAGTATGGACGCAACAATCTCTTCTTTCCTCTACCAGCGATTTGGAAGTCGTCAGTACTGGCCCGAGTTGGCGCGGCAGCTACAAGGACCGGTATGCATGAGTCAGCCCCCTGAAGTAGTAAGTGACCAGGAAGCTGAGTTTAGGCAGAGTTCTGACTGGCAGTACTCGTTGGCTCCGTTTTTATCTGCTGTTAAAGAAGTAGCAGAGCTGCGGGTGATGACTAAGAAGATTGCTGACGGAAATGAGCTGGCCAAGAGAGTCGATAATACGCTCGGGAAAGAAGCAGCAGAGCTCTTGAAAAAATCAGCGGTCGCAGACGACTTAGTGTGGTTCTCTCAACAGCTGCTCAGCGTTAGTTCTCCACAGCAGATAGTAGAAGAAGCCCACTGGATCAAAGATCCGCAGACTCATCTTTTTAGTTTGTCTATCGGTCCTGAGCTGCAGTGGTTGTTGACCATCTCGCGATGCCTGGGACTTATCAAGCTTGAGACGCTTCGTCATTTACGGCAGACCAAGGTTCGGGTACTGGGAGCGAGTGTCGCGGCCTCAGCTGCTGACTTACTGGCGAGCCTCGGATGTGAGGATATCTCGTGCGTCGATCCCGGACTGATTGAACTATCAAATCTACCGCGTCTTCCTATGGCACAGGTGCAGAATGTTGGCTGTCCCAAAAGTGCAGCACTAGTGCAGCATCTGTTGCGGCGACATCCGTATGGCAAGTTCAGGGCAGTAGTGGGCCAAGCTGTTCCAAATCTTACGGAGCGTGGGATAGCGGATGTGACGATTGATCAGTTTCTAGCAGATGCCGACGTGATTCTGGAAGTCACTGACGACATTCAGACAAAGACGTATGTACAGACAGTGGCTCTTCAGAAAAAATCTGGCACCCCCCTTCTTTTCACTGCTGACTTAGGCGTGGAGCCAGTGGTGAAAGTGGTGAGGACAGATAAAGATGGCAAAGTCTCGCGTCCCTTTGGCAGAAGCTGGACAGCCACCGAGCGTAGAGTATTAGATGCTGCTGTGATTGATTCCACCAAGGCTGCACCAGCTGCCTACCTAATGGTCAAGGAAGATCTCCCAAATGAACAGGCGCTGCAGTTCTTATTGAGCTGTGTCGGGGTAATGCCGTTCTGGTCACAAACACCGGTAGCAAGTCGGCAGTCATCGGCTTTGGCAGCACTGGCAATCTTGGAAGAGCTGGGCGGCTGTACGCCTCAAATACCGGGAGGCATCAAAGAGATTCTGCCGAAATTACTACAATTAGAGTAATTGAGGGAACTTCTATATCTCCACAAAAGGAGCTCACACCACGCTAGCCCTTGCGGCTCATATAGCGCTGGTGCTCGGGCGAGTTAATCATGCCGCACTTTTTATACTTGAGGCCTGAGCCACAGGGACAGGGATCATTGCGGCCGATTTTGACATGAGCAACGCCTGGCGTCGGTTTGCGCTCAGCCTTGGCTTTGGACATCGCAGCAGCGAGGTCGGACACCGAGCCTTTGGTTTTGGTTGGTGCTGCAGGTTGTTCGACTTTTTGGGTTTCAGCTACCACGTCGGTCAAAGAAGCGCTCAAGGCTTCCTGTTTCTGAGTGACGATCTGGGCCGGAACTGGTCGAGCCTGTGACTGATCGTTGATGTGAACACGGAAAACGCGGCTGGCAATCGCACTTTCGATACTCGCAATCAGCTTCTCGAACATCGCAAACGCTTCGCGTTTATACTCACTTAAGACGGTCGTTTTATCACCACGCAGCCAGATACCGTCACGCAAGTTATCCATCTCATCCAGGTGATCCATCCACTTTTCGTCGATGGTGGTCAGGATGACAAACTGCTCGATCTGGCGCATGTTAGGGTTACTGACCACGTCCTCACGCGTCTGGTAGGTCTGATGAGCAATCTCAATTAATCGCTGCGTGATCGCTTCGGCCGCGCCGTTGGGATTTTCTTCCACTGTCGCGCCGATCGTTTTCTTCAGCTCAATCTGTGACTGATCGTCAAACGGGATGATCTTGGTGAACTCTTTGGCAATGGCGTCGATCTCAGCATCATCAAAAGAATCACTGGCACGGGAGGCAACGATACTTTCGATATCACGGTCGATATAAGTCAGAATCTCACCCTTGAGTGGTGGATCCACCTCGGTGTCGTCTTTCTTCCGCTTCTGCTCTGCCTCACGGGCGATCTCGATCGCAGCTTGCCCATCTTCAAGGACGCGGCGACGACGCTTGTAAATCACCTCTCGCTGTTTGTTCATGACGTCGTCGAACTCGACTAGCCGCTTCCGTTGGTCAAAGAAGAAGCCCTCGACCTTGACCTGCGCCGACTGAATGGCATTGCCGATCATGCCGTGTTCGATAGCCTGGTCCTCGTCCATCTTCATGAAGTCCATCAGCTTGGCGATCTGGGCGCCGCCAAAGAGACGCATGATCTCGTCTTCCAGCGCCACAAAGAACTGGGAAGAGCCTGGGTCACCCTGCCGGCCGGAACGACCCCGCAGCTGATTGTCGATACGGCGGGATTCATGACGTTCAGAACCAATGATATGCAGACCACCGAGTTCAACTACCCGGTCATGGCCTTTTTGCCACTCCGCGAGTGCTTTGTCGTAGGCCTTGCGATCGTAGGTGGCTTTCTTGGTTTTGCTGTCTTTTTTGCGGAACTCTTTGAGCTCCGGCTTGGCACCACCCAGGACGATGTCGACACCACGACCGGCAATATTGGTGGCCACAGTGATAGCACCTTCTTTACCCGCATCGGCAATGATGAACGCTTCCTTCTCGTTATTCTTGGCGTTCAAGACTTGGTGTGGGATGTTTTTGCGTTTGAGGAATCGAGAAATGATCTCGTTGTGCTCGATGGAGCGGGTACCGATCAGGATCGGCCGGCCAGTGCCATGCACTTCTTCGACTTCGCGAACAATGGCGCTGTACTTGGCCGCAGCTGTCTTGTAGACCACGTCCGGCAGGTCGACACGGACTTGAGGAACGTTGGTCGGAATCGGCAAGACGTCCATGTTGTAGATCTTGCGGAACTCCTCTGCTTCGGTGACGGCAGTACCGGACATACCGGACAGCTTGGTGTACATCCGGAAGTAGTTCTGGAGGGAGATGGTGGCTAAGGTACGCGACTCTTGTTGAATAGGGACGTTCTCTTTGGCCTCGATGGCTTGGTGGAGTCCATCCGAGTAACGGCGGCCGTACATCAAACGACCAGTGTGTTCGTCCACAATAATGACTTGATCTTCACGAACGATGTACTCTTTGTCGCGATGGTAGAGCGTCTTGGCTTTGAGTGCTGCCTCAACGTGGTGAATGACATCAAAGCTTTCCTCATAGAGGTTGTTGACGCCGAGCTTCTGTTCGATCCGTTTGACACCCAAGTCGGTTAAGGTCACGGACTTGAGTTTTTCATCTACCTTAAAGTCAATGTCCTGGGTCAGGCTGGAGATCATTCGGGCGTAATCGTAGTACTTCTTGGTGGGTTCTGTGTCTGGCGCCGAGATAATCAGCGGTGTCCGCGCTTCGTCGATTAAAATCGAGTCGGCCTCGTCGACGATTGCAAAGTGGTGCGTATCAGTGGTCCGCTGGACCATTTGGCCCAGATCCTGGACCATGTTGTCGCGCAGGTAGTCAAAGCCGAACTCGTTGTTGGTACCGTAGGTGAGATCAGCCGCGTAGGCATCTTTGCGGGGGATTTCTTGGAAGTGCTCCAGCCGCTCGTCGCCACGCTCCTCGCTGTCGATGTCTGGATTATAGAGCTTGGCCTTATCATGGACGATAACGGCGACCTTTAGGCCGAGGAAGTGATAGATCGGCCCCATCCAGCCCACACCCACTTCAGCCAGGTAGTCGTTGACGGTCACTAAGTGGGCACCGCGACCGAGCAAGGCATTCAGATACAACGGTGCAGTCACCGTCAGCGTTTTTCCCTCACCGGTTTTCTGCTCGGTGACTGTGCCATGATGGAGTGCAATGCCAGCCAGCAGCTGCACATCAAAGTGGCGCATGCCCAAGACGCGACGGGAAGTTTCTCGGACGGTAGCAAATGCTTCCGGCAAGATTTCATCGAGGATCGCTTTTTCAGCAGCGGTCCGCTCCGGAGTTCCTTCGGCAAACGACTCTACCCGCTCGGCAATCTGTGCTTTGAACTTCTGGGTTTGAGCGGCCAGTTCACTGTCGGAAAGTTGCTTAAGCTGGTCTTCTAAGGCATTGATCTGGTCAACGACCTTTTGATATTGATCAAGTCTACGGCTATTTTCATCGAAGATTTTAGACAGAAATTTGAACATAAGCAGGCTGATTATGCCAGAAAAAACTTTTTTGTGTTGTTTGCTTCACTCTTACGGATTTCTTACTCTTTCCCCGCTCAATCCTAGGGTCCGAGCCTAGAATGATAACTATGAATGATAAACCAGCTCCAGTTGAGAACGATCCGGACATTACCTCAACCACCCCAGGCGGATAACTGCCTTTCTGCAGCCTAGGCCAAGAAAATAAGCAGTAAGATTGTCAGCAAAATATGGCTGCTGAACCATGCCCATAACTGAACAAAGGCATCGATCCCCAGAGATTGACCGATCCAGGTAACAATCAGCACGGCTAGCATCTTCCTCCTTAGGCCCGGTTATCAATGACCGAAATTCCCATTACTGGCTGAAGCAACCGGGGGACTCGAATGGAGCCGTCCTCATTTTGGTAGTTTTCGATCACTGCGGCCAACAAACGTGGGGACGCTGCCATGGTATTGTTCAGGGTGTAGACGTGCTTGAGCGTGCCGTCTTTTGCTCGATACTTGATGTTGAGGCGGCGAGCTTGGAAATCATTAAAGTAACTGGCTGAGTGGGTTTCGCGGTACTTCTGTTGGGCCGGGAACCAAGTTTCAATATCGTACTTCTTGCGTTG
>JACFOI010000008.1:14718-25640 GCA_019454415.1 Patescibacteria group bacterium
CCGACCATTTTGTACGGCAGGTCTTTTTCATTGAGTACCTCATCCTGGCGATAGGCAGTCAGAGAAACCTCAGCAGTGCCGATCAGGCCCTGGTTATCCTGAGTAGTGTAGTGATCTTCCACTCCCCATGGGAAGTAACCGGTCCCCCAGAGTGCCTCTTTGTTAACCATCCACGGCACGGTCATTGGCGTAAAGCCCTCGCGGCTCAGGAACTGAAACGCGTACTGCAGCAAAGCTTGTTCCAGCATCACCGCTTGGTTTCTCAGAAAGTACGCCCGAAAGCCGGCGATCCGCACAGCTCGTTTCAGATCCAGCAGATCATTCATTAGCATCAGCTGTTCGTGATCTCTGGGTTCAAAGGCAAATTGAGTTTTTTCGCCGACCTGACGGACCACTTGGTTGCCTGATTCGTCCTTGCCGACTGGCACGTCAGCTGCAGCCGGATTGGCCACTTGGTACATTAAATCTTGGAGGGTTTCTTCAACTTGCTTGAGTTGAGGTTCGACGTCCTGGAGCTGAGATTTCAGCTCGCGACCAAGCTGGAGCTGTTCCTCAGTCGGACGCTTTGTTTCCGACTTTTTAATGGCGTCGGTGTTCTCGTTAATCTTTTTTCGAATCTCTTCGACCTGCACAATCAACTTCCGGCGTTGCTCGTCGGCGGAGAGAACCTGATCCACAATCGCGGAGTTCAGCTGTTTGTCCGAGATAGCTTGTTTGAGGTCGGCCGCGTGCTCGCGGATATAGTTGATATCTAGCATAGCGGTCATTATATACCAGCCAGGCCGAGAAGAGACGTTTTGATCGGAAAATAACTACGAGGAAAGACCGGTCAATCCGGCGATGATAATCAAAATACCCAGGTACTGCAGTTTTGATAGCTTCTCGTTCAGGAAAAAGTAAGCCAGGACCGCCGTCACCAGTGCAGACGAATTCAGGGCTGCAATCAGAATCGCGGTCTGTCCCTCAGTAATACTGGTTGCCCAACTGAAACCAGCCCAACCGATCACTTCCAGTAAACCCAGCAGGGACGTAAACGGCATCTTCTCGCGTGGAGGTAGCACTTTTTCTCGTTTGTATACAAAGAAAAACCCAAACAGCAACACTGAAGAAAAAATCTTGATCCAGAGCAGCTTCATTGACCAGAAGCCGTCTGAAGTAAAGTTGCCGAGCAGCGGCATATACAGCGCGTGCAGCGCCGTCGTCAGAATGATCCACCCCAGCCCTTTGACCACATCGTTCTTCTGTAAACCATCACGACGGACGTCATCCCAGTTGATGCTGGTCAGAACTGCTCCAACCACCAACAGCGCAATAAAGAGAAACTTAAACAGAGCTGTCGGCTCCTCAAGGACAAAAACCGTAAACAGCGTTGAAAGAATCGGGTAGACGCCGATCACAGCTGTGGCGATAGTAACGTTGCTGATTGCAAACGTTTTGTAGAGTGCAAGATAGAGCGCTATCTCCATCACCGACAAAGCTGCACTGAGCAAGAGAGTGTTGAGGGTGATCACCGCAAAACTGCGGGTGACTAGCGAAAAGATGAACAGACACACCGCACCTGAAAGTGTCGACACCATCAATGTCTGCGGAATAGTCAGCGAAGAAAGTGACTTCTTGATAACGATGTTGGCGGTGCCAAAACCGGTGGCCCCCAGAATGGCACCGAGGATGCCCATCATGCGTTGCCTTTAAAGACTGCAATTAAAAAGCCGATGTGTTCCTCGATCGGTTTACCGATCAGCTCTGCGCCTTTGGTGATGTCGTCACGGCTGACGTTGGCAGCAAAGCTTTTGTCTTTCAGCTTTTTCTTGACGGACTTGACTTCCATATCTTGAAAGCCGTTCGGTCGCATCAAAGAGATTGCGTGCATCAAGCCGGATAACTCGTCCACGGCAAACAGGTAGCGCTCCATCAGAGTCTCGGCAGCTTTACTGGTCCGTTGTGGGGCGTGTGCGCGAATCGCATCACGAAGAGAGTCGGGATAGTCACCCAGCCATTCATTGACTGCTTTGTTGGGGTGCTCATCAGGAAACTCTTCCCAGTCAACGTCATGAAGCAGTCCGGCCATGTACCACAGCTCTGGGTCTTCACCTAGCGTTTTGGCATAGGCCTCCATCGCTTGGGCGACCATCTGCATGTGATGCTTTAAAGCATCATTTTTGACATGCTCATCCATGAGGGAGTGCGCGTCACTTCGTGTCGGACTGGGCATCTGGCTCCTTGGGCTCTTCGATCCCGTAGATTTCTTTGGTGATCTCTTCCAGCTTGAACTTCAGCTGCGGGAAGAGTGTCCCTTCACGAGCAGTCACGTTTTCCAGGAACCAGAATAGACGCTCGCTGTGGGCATAACCAGAGGTTGGCGGCATACCATACTCAAGCATCTCCACAAAATCGACGTCCAGCATCTGGGCTTCATCGTCACCGGAATCGCGAGCAGCTTGTTGAGCTTGGAAGCGCTCGAGCTGATCAATCGGGTCATTCAGCTCCGAGTAACCGTTCCCTAGCTCGCTACCGGCAATAATGATGTGGAAGCGTTGAGTCAGATCAGGATTATCCAGCTTGGATTTAGCCAGTGGCGACATAAACTTGGGCTCGTTAACCAGGAAGGCCGGGCCGGAGATCGTTTTGCGGATACTCTTCCAAAGGTTATCGATCAACCGCTGGCGATTAATCAAGCCATCCAGCTTGATGCCCAGCTCTTTGACCTTTGCTTGCATCTCCTCGTCACTGTCGGTGAAGATGTCGATGCCCAGCCGTTCTCTGATGATGTCTGGATAGCTGATCTCTTCCCATTTTTGACTCAGATCAAAAGTATGCTCGTTCTTGGTGAAGACTGTCTTGCCATAGACAGTTTGGGCGATGTAGCGAATCATCTCCTCGACCATCTGCATGTTGTCGCGATAGTCGGCATAGGCCCAGTACCACTCGATTTGATAGTACTCAGGCAAGTGCTCGTCGCTCAAACCCTCGTTGCGGAAGTTAGGACCGACGGTAAAGACTTTTTCAAAGCCGCCACCGATCAATCTTTTTTGATACAGTTCCGTAGAAATGCGAAGGTAAAAATCTTGGTCAAGCGCGTTCATGTGGGTCGTAAACGGACGGGCGTCTGCTCCACCTGTGACGTGTTCAAGGACTGGCGTCTCGACTTCAATAAAGCCGTGCTCGTTCATGAATCGACGATTAGCTTCCCAGAATTTGGCTTTGCGCTCAAACATCTGTCGGCGCTCAGGATTGATCAATAGATCAACGTAGCGGCGACGGAACTTGATCTCCGGATCTTTGACCCCTTCCCACTGATCGGGCAGCGGGCGTAGCGTTTTGGTCAACAAGCGGACTGTCTCTGCCAAGAGTGAGATCTGGCCGCGCTGGGTTTTGGTGACGGTGCCCGTGGCCTCAATGATGTCACCGGAATCGAGCAGGCCCAGGTCAGAAAATCCCAAAGTCTGCTTCTCGGCATTGGTGGGCTGCAAGGTGTCATCTTTGATGTACAGCTGGACTTTGCCTGTGACGTCAACCAGATCACCAAACATCAGGTGACCATGATCGCGCAAACTCATCAGCCGACCGGCCAGCGTTACCTTCTGCCCGTCCATCTTCTCGAAATCATTCAGAATGGTGCCATTCTGATGAGTACGATGAGACTCGGCTGGATAGGGATCGATACCCATCTCTCGCAGCCGTTGCAGCTTTTCCAGGCGCTGTTGGCGCATCTCTGCCAAACGAGACATATATTACTCCTTAATGTTTAAAGCCATCTAAAAAGGCAACCACGTTGGTGCCAAGTAGCTTCGTATTATAACCGCCCTCTTGGACGATCACACCCGGCAAATTCATCGATGCAATCGTCTTTGCCATCCGTGTGTAGTAGGCAGTGGTTAGCCGAAACCCGCCGATCGGATCGCTTTCGTGTGTATCGACGCCCAAGCTGACGACCAGAAACTCCGGCCGGAAACTGGAGATGTGGCCAAGAACCTCTTCCAAGACCTGTTGGTACTCGTCATCTGTCACTCCGTGCTGAAGCGGTCGATTGAGGTTATAGCCCCTACCCTTTCCCCTGCCTCGCTCATCGCCGTAGCCCGAGAAGAACGGAAACTTCCAGTCCGGATCGGCATGAATGGACGCAGTGAAGACGCGGTCGCTTTCATAAAAAATGTGCTGAGTGCCGTTGCCATGATGAAAGTCTACGTCCAAGGTAGCCACTCGTCCGTGGGCGCTCAGGAAGTCAGCGGCAATCGCGGCATTGTTGAGATAACAGTAGCCGCCCATTTGGTTAAAGTCGGCATGATGACCAGGTGGTCGGCAGAGGGCGTAGCCAGCAGTCACCTCACCCCCCTGTGCTGCTTGCAGAACCGTTTGGGCTACTTGGAGTGCGCACGCCGCCGACTGGGACGCCACTTCAAAGGTGTCGTGGAGCAGCGGCGTATACATGTCAAAGCTGTAGTTGCCGAGCTGGGCGAGCGGGTTACCACTCTCTCGTCCGCTCCGATAACGAAAAACGGACGGATACCGATACTCTGACTCCTTTAGCTCTTCACACGTCAGCTTCAGAAACTGGAGGTAGTTACTGTCATGAACGTTCTCGATCTCGGCCAGATCCAGTTCCAAGCGGACTGGTTCTAGCCCGTAACCTGCTGCAGTGAGTGCGTTGGCAATCTGGTCAGCCCGTGCAGGTACTTCGTTGTGTGGCGTCTGCTCTCCATTGAAGATCTCATAGGGAGGCTGGTGACGCTGGTGGGTGGGTGAGTGAACAATGTACATAGCTCCTTTACTCGCTGCGCTGTTCCAAACGGGACAGCATCAACGCCACCTGCTCTCTGGAATAATGGTTGCGAATAGCCTCCGCGGGCAGCATGCCGACGATAAAGTGACGCCAGTACGGATAGGTCTGTCCAAACGCTTCCCTGTAGCGGCCAGCGTGTTCCCCCAGGTCATCTGGGGTGACCGTGTTTGGCTGATGGCGATCAAAGACCGAGACATTGTGACGGAGCACCTGAATCGGAGTACTTTCCAGTCCAGGAGTACTTTCCACCAGTGGGACAGTCATGCCGGTGTGACGGCCGACAATATCTGACCGAGAGGTCATGTTGAACTCGGCAAGAATAAGCGGCAAATGGAGTTGCTCTGGCTGAGTTGTTTCTGAGGCAGTCTCGCCGCTGTTTTGCAGTTCAGCACTATAGACCATCCGCTGCAGAATCTGGGCATGCAGTCCTACTACGGCTGCAGTACAGTAGCCGTTGCCCTCCTGCCCCGGGAGAGTGCCGTACTCTGTCCCCTCAATCAAGGGAATACCTGCTATGGTAATTCCTTCCGCCATGCAAGCTGAGACGAGAGTGTTCGTCTGTCGGTCAACGACCCCTGAGAAGAATCGTCCATCTGTCCGGTAGTCCCGAATGAACTCTTCCACGCCTTGAAGGGTCCAGCCGAACGGTTGCCAGATCCGATGCAGCGTCTCGGCGTCTGCGGGGACAAGGTCGTTGGTGAGCCGAACTCTGTTGGGATTATGGCGGGCAATCTGTTCTATCGGAGTTCGGCCATTTCCGTTGGGTCGCTGCCAATACTGATAAACTGCTGGCCATTCACGGACTTCCGATGCATGGACATTCTCACCCAAGGTGATCAAGGCATCCGTAGTCGCCGGGTCGATCAGTCGTAACGGCAAGATTACTTCGACTGGGAGCCGATTTTCAGCGACCAACTGAGTGACGACTGCATCGGTACACCGTACCCGGAAAACTACCCGACGCCTATCATACTGCTCGCGAGCTCGGAGGGAAAAGTCCCGGTAGAGCTGCGTCAGTTGCTGATAGCTGTCTATCCGATCAGGCCCGTTAAAGTACGCCCTCCCCTCAGAGCGGGCAAAGTCCTCCCCAGGCTCGCCAACGCATTTAACTTGGTTGGCTGATTGTTCTTTTGCCAGTGTCATATCATCCTTTGGTGTTCTAGTAGATACAAAGGTGGTACTTTATCAGCCCCTCGCTTGTGTGTAAAAAAAACACAAACATTCTTCAAAAATTGAAAAAATGTCATATAATTGACAAATGAGAAAAATCACAGATGCAGTCCGAGAGATTGTCCAGCGTTCAGACGTTGCTCAGGAAGCAATGCGGCTTGGCGTGCTTAACCAGAGTGCATACGCGGAGCTGATTTTGCCAGAAGTGGAACGACTGACCTGGAAGGACGTCCAGAAAAACAGCGTGGTGGTTTCCTTGTCGCGCGTGGCACGGGAGCTGGAAGAGGCTGATCCACTCAAGCCGAGCGTGGTCATACAGGAGCTGAGTATTAAAGCTCCGTTAGCTGACTTGACCTTTGAACGCTCGGAACATAACCTCCTCAAGGTGCATCAGCTTCCCTCCAAACTCCACTTTGGACCCAATCAATTTCTGACTATTACGCAGGGAATCAATGAGATCACAGTGATCGTTTCGCAGGACAGAGCCGAAGAAGTACTGGCCCATATCGACACACCCACCCGTTCAATCTTTCGAGATCTGGTAGGCATCACCATCAAGTTTGACTCGCAGTATCTGGATCAGCCCAACGTCATCTATGCGCTGTTAGCTAAACTAGCCTACCAACGCATCAACTTGTTGGAGATCGTCTCAACCTATACTGAATTGACGGTGCTGATTGAAGAACACGATCTGGATAGAGCAGTCAGCGCCTTTGGCGGAACTACTTAATTTCGAGGATGGTGTACTCGACCATTCCAGCTGGTGTCTCCACTTTGACGACGTCACCCTTTTTCTTGCCGACCAGGGCAATCCCAATGGGTGAGGCACTAGAGATCTTGCCAGCGTTGGGGTCAGCCTCGAACTCGCCCACGATGAGAAAGGTTTGCTTCTTGGTTGTCTTGCCGCGTTTGAAGCTGACTGTCACCGTGCAGCCGATACCGATGGCAGTGGTCTTGGCAGTACTGGCGACGATGACGGCATTTTGCAGAATAGCTTGTAGCTCGGCAATCCGAGTCTCGGTGAGCTCTTGGTCTTCTTTGGCACTGTGATACTCGGCGTTTTCGCTCAGATCACCATAGCCGCGGGCCAGCTCGACGCGCTTGATCACCTCAGGTAACTTGACTTCTTCAAGCTCTTTCAGCTCTCGGACGATCTCATCGTATCCGTCCTGAGTCAACTGAGTTTTAGGTGTGGTTTTGCTTGACATATAAATCCTATTTTCTAATAAAAAAAGCCGAAATAGAGGCTTGAGTTTGTATGCTACAGCCTTATGGATCGTTTTTCAACACTTGACAGGGTTGTAATCCAGATGACCCAATTTGAGCGATAAAACGCGATTCAAATATGGCTTAGAAGTCTAACAGAGCTAGCCCCTCTGTCAAAGCATATCAAAAGCATATCAGATATGGAGATACTTAAATGCGGGCCGCTCGTTTGGTTTTCTGAGCTACTTTGATTTCCAGAAGTGCCAGACGGAGGGAGGCTTCGGCCATCATCAGTTCATGGCGATCAACACTTTGGGCCATCGTTTCATGGGCAGCTTTGATGGCTGCTTCTGCTTTATCGACACTGATCTCGCGAGCATCCACAGCAATGTCTACCAGAACGGTAACGTGAGCGTCCGGACCGACATCAAGGAAACCTTTGGAGACCACAAAGGTAGAGGTCTCTGCTCCCTTTTGATAGCGCAGCTCCCCCGTTTCCAGACGGGCAAACAGCGGAATGTGGCCAGGCAGGACGGTGATCTCGCCTTCGGAAGTGGTCGCAGTTACCTGCTCGGCTTCGACAGTTTCGAGTTGTTTTTCCTGACTGATGATAGTGACTCGTAAGAGTGGTTTACTCATGCTCTAGGTTCGAATCCTAGCCGGGGAGCCGGCTGTTATAACGTTTTTGCCTTCTCAACCGCATCGTCAATCGTACCGACCAGATAGAATGCTTGCTCGGGCAGACTGTCGTGCTTACCTTCCAAGATTTCCTTGAAGCCACGAATGGTTTCACTGATCGGAACGTAGGCACCCTTAATACTGGTGAACTGTTCGGCCACAAAGAATGGCTGAGATAAGAACTTTTGGATACGACGCGCCCGGGCGACGACTTGTTTGTCCTCGTCACTCAGCTCATCGATACCCAAGATCGCAATAATATCCTGGAGCTCTTTGTAGCGCTGGAGCACCTGTTGGACACCCCGAGCGACAGCATAGTGATCTTCACCGACAATATCAGGCTGCAGGATTTTAGAACCGGAAACCAGCGGATCAACTGCCGGGTAGATCCCTTGCTCAGACAGACGACGTTCGAGAGAAATGGTCGAGTCTAAGTGGGCAAAGGTAGTGGCCGGAGCGGGGTCGGTGTAGTCGTCGGCTGGCACGAAGACTGCTTGAATCGAGGTGATTGAGCCGTCTTTGGTAGAGGTGATCCGCTCTTGGAGTGCTGCCATTTCCGTTGCCAAGTTCGGCTGGTACCCGACGGCAGACGGAATACGACCGAGCAGTGCTGACACTTCAGAACCAGCTTGGGAGAACCGGAAGATGTTGTCGATAAAGAGCAGCACGTCCTCATGTCGATCGTCACGGAAGTACTCGGCCATGGTCAATGCAGTCAAGGCAACACGCAGACGGTTGCCTGGTGGCTCGTTCATCTGACCAAAGCACATGACGGTACTTGGCATAACGCCGGAGTCTTTCATTTCGTGATAGAGGTCGTTTCCCTCACGGGTACGCTCACCTACGCCGGCAAAGACGGAGTGACCTTCGTGCTCCTCTGCGATGTTACGGATCAGCTCCTGGATGATAACGGTTTTACCGACACCCGCACCGCCGAACGCACCGACTTTTCCACCTTTCATGAAAGGAGCGATCAAGTCGATCACTTTAATCCCAGTTTCCAGCATCTCCGCTTTGGTACTGACATTTTTGAGGGCTGGGGTGGGTTTGTGGATCGGGGCTGTCTTTGGGTTAGCCAGTGGCTCTCCCTCATCGATCACTTCACCGACCACATTGAAGACGCGGCCGAGAGTTTCTTCACCAATTGGTACACTGATCGGAGCACCGGTGTCGATGACTTCCAGTCCGCGACGCAGACCATCAGTAGATCCGAGGGAGATAGCGCGGACGACGTTCCCCGGTAGCTGTTGTTCAACTTCAAAAACGAGCAGTGAGCCGTCCTCACGATTCAAGTGCAGCGCGTTGTAGATCGCCGGAACTTGGTCTTTGAACTCAACGTCCACGACCGGGCCGATGATCTGAATGATGGTACCGATGTTTTGTTTTGGCATATCTTCCTTTTACTGTGTAACGGTCAAAGTTGCTGTTGTAATATCGAGCAGTTCACTGGTAATGCCAGCTTGACGTGACTTGTTGTAGAGCAGCTTCAACTCACTGACCAGCGACTTGGCATTCTCACTGGCATTCTTCATCGCCACCATCCGCGCGCTGTGCTCACTGGCCTTTGCCTCAAGGAGTGTTTGATACAAACTGCTTTCCAAGTAGTAAGGCAAAAGCTCACCCAAAATTTCTTGTGGACCCGGCTCAAAGGTGTACTCGCTGCGCAGTTCCGGATTAACCAATCCACGATCCACGTCTTCCAACTCGGCGCTTAACGGCAACAGCTGCGTCAGCTTAACGCGCTGAGTCAGGGTGTTAATAAAGTCCATGTGAAGGAGCCAGACCGATTTGTAGCCAGTGTTCAAAAAGCCATCAGTTGCTACCTTAGCCAGGGGCAAGATGTCCGCCACTGATGCGACTTCTGGCATCTCAGTGAATTGAGCAGCAATCGTCAACCCCATGTGTTTGGCAAAGGTGACAGCTTTCTTGCCGATTGGAATCACTTCGTAGTTCGGACGAGTGCGCGTCCACTGAATAGCTGCCTTGAACAGGTTGGTGTTCAAGCCACCACAGAGACCGCGGTCCGTCGAAAAGATGACCAGGACGTCTTTCCCCTCTGTGTGCGTGGTCAGCAGCGGGTGAAGCGACGGGTCGGTATATTGAGCGACTTTTTGTAAAGAGCGTTGAATAGCCCGTGTGTACGGGCGCGCGGCCAGCGCCTGTTGTTGAGCACGGCGCATCTTACTGGCAGAAACCATCTCCATGGCTTTTGTAATCTTGGAAATATTCGCTGCGGTGTTGATTCGTCGTTTAATTTGCCGCGAGTTGGCCATTACGCCTCCAACATCCACTCTGCATGGCGACGATTAAAGCCATCAATCGCCTCTTTCAGCTTCTCCATGGTTTCGTCGATGATTTTTTGCTCGGTGCGAATGCTGGTTAAGATTTCCGGGTACTGGTCCTGAATGTACTCTAAGTACTCTTTTTCCCAGACGCCCAAGAACTTCTCTTGAACCGGATCCAGATATCCATTAACTGCAGCAAAGATAATCACCACTTGCTCTTCTACTTTCAGGGGTGTGTCCCAGCCTTGTTTTAGAACGGCGTTGACGCGAGTACCGCGATCAAGTTGGGCTTTGGTCTTGTCGTCAAGGTCAGAACTAAACTGAGCAAATGCCTGGAGCTCCCGGAACTGGGCCAGGTCGAGCTTCATCGTCCCAGCCACTTGTTTCATGGCCTTGATCTGGGCGGCAGAACCGACGCGAGACACGGACAGCCCGACGTTAATCGCTGGCTTCATACCAGCGTTGAACAAATCGGTTTCCAGATAGATCTGACCATCAGTGATAGAGATGACGTTGGTTGGAACGAAAGCCGAGACGTCGTTGCCTTGGGTTTCGATGACAGGTAGCGCTGTGATTGAACCGCCGCCATAGTTTTTGTTCAAGCGGGCGGCGCGTTCGAGTAAACGGGAGTGTAGGTAGAAGACGTCACCGGGGTAGGCCTCGCGACCGGAAGGTCGGCGCAGCAAGAGCGAGATCTCACGGTACGCTTGGGCATGTTTAGTCAAGTCATCGTAGATGATCAAGACATCTTTACCCTGATCCATAAAGTACTCGGCAATTGCGACACCGGCATAGGGAGCCAA
>JACFOI010000008.1:25740-39315 GCA_019454415.1 Patescibacteria group bacterium
CGGGTCATCACGCCCGGGGCGATGCGCTCCAAAAGCATCATCTTGCCTTTGGGAACTGGTGAGCCGCCATCAATAGCGCGGCCAGTCGGGTCAACGACACGGCCGACAATCTCGTCGGAAACGTTGATCGACAAGATCCGACCAGTACTGCGGATAACATCGCCAGGCTTCAAGTGAGCAGCACGCGTCAAGGCGACAATACCTACTTTTTGGGGATTTAAGTTGAGGGTCAATCCCAGCTCGCCATCTCCCAAGTCAATCAGCTCCCCCATCCGGACGTTATCCAGTCCATCTGCTTGGACAATTCCGTCACCGAAAGATGTGACATGACCAATTTCCGTTTCACTGACGGAGACGGTCGCGTTTTTCAGAAGGTCGGCGACGCTGATCTTGTCAGACACAGAAATGTTGAGGGAGGGTGCGTTTTTTTTCATTGTGTTCTTCATGCTTACTCTGAAAGTGCGGCACTGATCTGCTGCTTGAGTTCCTCGATACGGTTACGATAGGAGTTGTCAAACTGATGAGAGTCCACCGTGACGATAATTCCACCCAAGATGCTTGGATCGACGACCGCCTCGATCTTGGCTACCTTGCCGTACTTCTGCTCAATCGCTGCTGACAGTTTATTCAGCTGGGCAGCGCTGAGTTTGACCGCAGTGGTAATAGTAACTTTTGACATAGTGTTGATTTCGTTCTCTGCCTTAGATTTTGGCGATCACGGCGTCGATATCCTTGTCCAGCTTCTTGGCAATCACTTTTTGATCAACGGCCTCACCCAAGACTTTTTCAGTCATGGCAGCCAGCTCAGCGATAAATGATTGGCGCAGGGTTTTGACCGTGTTTTTGTACTCATCGGCCAGCTGTTGTTTTTCTTTCTCTACTTCGACGGTCGCCGCCTCTTTGGCTTGTGCGATGATGTCTTTCTCAATGCGTTTGGCATCTTTCTTTGCTTCATCGACGATGCGCTGGGCCTCTTTTTCAGCCTCTGCGATTAGACGTTTTTTCGTCTCATCGAGATTTCTCTTCTCTAATAAGGTTGATTCGGCAGCCTTTTGGGCTTCCTCAATCTTATTACTTCGCTCTTCAAGCATTTTCCTGACGGGTTTGTACATCAAGAAAGTGAGCGCACCAACCACGACGCCAAAGTTGACGATCTGGAACAAAATTTGTGGAAGCTCAATGTCCATAAGTCCTCTGTTAGAAGATTCCTCCTAACACCTTTCTATTAAACGAACTTCAGGATTAAGGCCACGACCAAGGCGTAAATAGCCACGGCTTCAGCAAATGCCACACCAAGAATCATGTTGGTTTGGATCTTGCTGGAAGCTTCAGGGTTACGACCAATAGCTTCGAGTCCTTTGGCCACCATCATACCGATAGCAATACCGGGTCCAATGGTACCGATTCCCATTACGAGTGCGACGGCAAATTCTTTGCCCATACTTCCTCCTAATTACTATATTTTAGTGTTCATCATGGCTAATCGTTGCCATGTTAAAGAGAACGACTGACAACATTGAGAACACTAGTGCTTGAATAAAGCCAACAAATAACTCCAGGCCGTAGAACGGCATCGGGGCGATGACCGCCACTAAAAAGCTGATAACAGCCAGGAGCACTTCACCTGCAAAGATGTTTCCGAATAACCGGAAGGCAAACGAAACCACTTTGGCGAACTCTAAGATGATTTCCAGCAAACCAACGGCAAAGTTAATTGGACTGGAGAAGTTAATGTACTTCTTCAGGTAGCCGAGGCTGAGGTATTTGAGTCCGTAGTACTGGGTCAGGCCGACGGAGATGAGACCTAACGCAATCGTCATGTTCAGATCTGCAGTACCGGCGCGGAGTAAAGGTACGAGCTCTGCGTGCTCTGCGCCTTCAGTCTCAATCTCAGCGGTGGCGACGTGCTCGACAGCTTCTTCAACAGCTTGAGCCTGTTCAACTGCAGGGGCTTCTTCAGTCTGCTCTTCTGTTTGAGCTATCTCGGAAGCATAGGCGACTTTAACGGGGTTCGAGATAGACACTTGGGAAGGAGCTAAGACAATCTCTTCGGACTCTGCTCCCTCACCACTGACCATAATAGTCCCCACACCGGGAAGTAGGCCAAACCAGTTATTGGCAATAATCGTCAAGAAAAAAGTTGCTACGACCGGAAAAAAGACTTCAGTCTTGGCTTTATTGTTAGTGACTGAGTGTACCAGGCTAGTCAGACCATCAACGATCCACTCGGCCAAGTTCTGCACGCCGGTGGGACGATTGGTTCGTTTCAGAGACATTCTTACCCAGAGGGCGAAAAGAATCAGTAGGCCACTGACGATCAAGCTGGTGATCATCGAGTTTGTGACGTGCAAGGCACCGATAGAAAAAATTCTTTCCGCGGAAATTGAAATGTGTGGTCCACTCGCAGCCATATACTCTCGCTTAACAACTAACAACTTTTAATTACTCGGCAATTATACGAAGTTTTGTTTATTGAACAAGAGTCTGTTTTCAAGCGACAACAACGATACTTGTCAAAACTCTCTGCCAAGTCTCATTCATTAATGACTAAGACTACGTCATAGTTGCCAGCAGTATCTTCAGCCGATTTCTTTTCCGTTCCGAAAGAAACAGTCAACGCTGAGTCTTTTTGGAGTTGAGCAAGGAACGCTTGATCTTGGGTATCCATCAACAAGAAGTTGCCCTTTTGATAAGTGCCTTGCGCATTACCCGTTCCCACATTTTTATAGCCAGCGCTGGTCAGCTTGGTTTTGACACCTCCTGCTTTTCCGGTTACGCCGGTCGCATTGACCACTAGAATGCGAACCTTATCCTTTGCCAAGGCTGCCGAGGGACTCGCGCTGGGTGAAGGACTGACCGCTGGAGACGGAGAAACTTGGGCAATCGGACTGGCCTTGGGCGATGGAGTGATGCCTTGAGTGAGAGCAGAGTTGCCGGAGTTCTGAAGCAGTGCAAAGCCGGCACCCACTCCCACCAAAACTGTAATCACTAGGGCTGCAATAGAGATTCCTATCATACGGATCATGGAGCTTGTTGAGTTCTTATTTCTAATCACCGGACGCTCTCGAACAGGTTGGGTTTCGCGGATGGGCGCCATTTCCGGTACTGGTTTTGCTTCTGGCTCGTCATCTTCTAGCCAGTCGTTGGCTTCCGGAGCTTTACTCAGCCCGCCTGTCAGGTCTGTCAATGGATCGTCCTCTAGCTCATCGAGCTCTTCTCCCAGATCGCGGTCTACAAACTGAGTGGTAGAGGGCTGGTTTTCCAATGTCAGAGACTCAGCTGTTGATTCTTCTTTTTCCTCGAGCTCATCTGATTCACCAATACTCTCGCCACTCTCATCTGTCTCCGGACTTTCATCGATCTCCGCAGCCACCACTGTTAGATGAGTCGTTGCGACAGGTAGTGTAGGTGCTGGTGCGGGAAGTGGTTCTTCTTCTTCCTCCCCCAGACTTTCTTCAAAAATCTCGATACTGGGCTCTTGAAGGGCGGGCTCGGTTTTGGTCGGTGCCGGAATCTCCTCTTCATCTTCTTCCGGGGTCTCAGCTGCTGCGGCAGAAGGAGCACCTTCCCCTTCATACTTTTCCAGCTTAAACCGCGGCACTGGATAGTCCGTAATATCGAGCGTTTTGGCAGCAGCCTCAATGGCTGTCTTCAGGTGAGCTGGTAACCCGTCCATGCTGACTTCATCTTCAGCCAGCTGTTGAAGGGGGATACGCTGTTTGAGTTTAGCTTTAATCTCCTCGCCGGTTTCTGGACTGGTCAACAAGTAGAGGGTCTGCAGGTTGGGTTCGGCGCCGCGAAGTGTGCGGACCGCCTCAATCACATTTCCCAGCTCACTGGTCGGGAAGAAAGTTGATTGTTCAACACCGATATAGTGTTGGGCAATGTAGAGATGAGCTCCGAGCTCGACCGCACTCAGTGAGGGTTCAAGCGAGATCACGCTCTTGAGTGTCCAGCTGAGCGGACAGATTGCTTCAATCACTACTCCACGTTCCTCTGCGACTGGGAAGACAGGGCCCAGCACGCTCTTCTCCAGACCGGAGAGCTGAACTTTAGTCTTTCCCTTGTGCTGAGTGAGGATGAAAGTTTCAAGCTGATGGGTTTCTTTGGAAAGACCTAAACTGGGAAGCAGCTTGGTAAGCAGGTAGTCCCGGACGCCGGCTTCACTTGATTCGGAGACGTCGATGATCGTGTTGGTAAACAGAAAGTCAGGTAAGACGAGCGTGTAGGTTTCTGGTTCCAGCTTTCGGAAAAGCTTTTTGACATTCTCGACGAGGAGCTCTTCATCTTCCATGAAGGTCGCATTGATCTGTCGGAACGACTGAATAGCAAAAGTATGGGGTTTCTTGGTCGGGAGTAATTCTGCAACGTAGCAAACTTCGGGCAGAATGTAGATGAGCTTGCGCGTATTTAACATAGCTCAAGTATAGTCGATTTCATTTTAAGGGCAACAGAGGTAAAAAATGAGGGGAAGAAAACGTGGGTCCGCTGGGACTCGAACCCAGGACGCACAGCTTAAAAGGCTGTCGCTCTAACCGACTGAGCTACGGACCCGTTTAACAGGAGAGAATTATATCAGTGTTTTAGGTTTTCGCCATCAAGGCATTTGCACTAGAGCCACTGTAGTACACTAACCGATATGCCAGAACTCCCTGAAGTAGAAACAGTCCGCCGCCAACTTTCTCAAGTTATTGTTGGCAGAGAGATCGCTGATGTCCAAGTGCTCAAAGCCAAAAGCTGGAACGGTGAACTCAAAGACGTGGTAGGCCAAAAAGTGACTGGCATCGACCGTCGCTCCAAAGTCCTGCTGATTCGCCTTGCTAATGACCATACCCTGATGGTCCATCTGAAGATGTCCGGCCAACTGATCTTTGTCGATGGCGAGTTCCGGACTGGCGGTGGTCACCCTACTGCTGACTGGATTCAGGATCTACCCAGTGGTCACACACGGGTGATCTTTACCTTTGCCGACGGCACCAAGCTCTTTTTCAACGACCAGCGGATTTTCGGCTGGATCCGATTACTATCCAGCGAAGCCGCGGATCGTAGTCTAGAGGGTCTGGCCCCTGATGTGATCGACCCCTTAATCACGGCAGAGTATCTCTTTGAAAAGTCGCAGCGGCGAAGCATCCCGATCAAGCAGTTCATCATGGATAACCAAATCGTGGCCGGAGTAGGCAACATCTATGCTTGCGACGCACTCAATCTCGCTAAGATCTCTCCCCTTCGTCCTGCTTCCAGCATCCCCAAAGAAAAAATGATTCGACTTCTCAAGGCAATGCGAGAAGTCGTGGAGCTGGGAATTGAACTCGGTGGTGCGACTGCCCACGGCAAGTATGTCCATGTCACAGGTCTGGCCGGTAAGTACCAAGACAAGATGAGAGTCTATGGCAAAAAGGGTGAACCGTGTCCCAACTGCGGAGCCATGATCATCAAGATGAAGCTTGGTGGACGCGGTACGTTTTACTGTCCCAACTGCCAGAAGTAGAAATCTAGCTGAAGAGTAAAAATAGAAAAAACCTTGAGTGATAGCCACTACAAACTCCCTCTCTCCTACCATTCAACAGCTTCTCGATGAAGGCAAGCTCTTGCTCATCGATAAACCAGCGGGCAAGACCAGCCACGACATCGTGAACCAAGTTCGGCGCCAAACTGGCGTGAAACGCGTAGGACACGCTGGCACGCTCGATCCACTAGCGACAGGATTGTTACTAGTCTTAGTAGGCCGAGAGGCAACTCGTCACCAGGATGAACTGATGGGGCTCGATAAAGAGTATCTGTTTACGGCAGCGTTGGGCTACGAGACCGACACATATGATTCCGATGGAACTGTTGTCCAGAGCTGGCCTTGGGAGCAAGTGAAGTCACTCAGTCGCTCGGATATCGAGTTGGCAGCACAGCAGTTCGTCGGGAAGTACGACCAACAGGCGCCTGCGTTCTCCGCCATTAAACAGCACGGCCAAAAACTCTACCAACTCGCTCGCAAGCACCAAGAGATGGAGTTGCCGGTGCGGCGGGTACGGATTCATGAACTGGAAGTGACTGCATTTTCTGTCGACGACACACAGCAGACTGCCCAGTTCTCGGCGCGGGTTCGCTGCGGTTCAGGGACCTACATCCGTTCGTTGGCAGTAGACATAGGCCGGAAGCTGGGGGTAGGAGCAACTGTCACTGCTCTGCGGCGTACTAAGATTGGGCCATTTGCATTACAAGAATACTAAATCTTGTGTTTTTTCCGTGTTTTTGATCTAGAGAATAGTACTTTTTTTCTCCTGTACAACTGGGTATCATGGTAAGTAACATTTGAATATCTAGATCGAGTAGATTGCCGATGAGAGACACTCAGCACCGTGTCTTTATGGTTGGATGGGAGTACCCTCCCCACAACAGTGGTGGGTTGGGGGTGGCTTGTGAGGGCTTAACCCAAGCATTAGCAGAAGCAAACACTCAAATTTTCTTTACTTTACCCTATCGTTTTCCTGCAACTGTCAGCCACATGCAGCTAATCGCTTGCCAAAATCCGGAGGAAATTGAAGCAGTCCTTCGCGGTAGCGGTCCACCTCTGCTATCGTACTCTCCCGGTCTCTCGCCGAGTCTTAACTTTGCCACCAAAGATAGCCTGGAGTTGGCGACCTTGCCACAGTCGGAGATCGAGCAACGGGTCAACTACTATGCAGATCAAGTGCTTCAAGTAGGCAGTCAACTTCGTCGAAAGTACGACCTCATTCACGCCCATGACTGGATGGCTTTTCCGGCAGCCATGAAGTTACAAGAGAAAGTGAAGAAGCCGTTCATAGCTCATGTTCACTCGACGGAGATGGATCGTATTCCCAGCGGGCATGGGAGTCACTACATTGCCCATACCGAATACTTAGGGATGCAGCGAGCCGAGCGGGTGATCGCGGTCAGTAACTTCACCAAGCGAATTCTGGTTTCTAAATACAACATCGATCCCAACAAAATTGACGTTGTTCACAACGGAGTCACTCCGGCGAGCCGCCTTTCCGACGAGCACTTGCAGTTCGCCACAGAACGACCAATGATCGTCTTCATGGGTAGACTAACAGCTCAAAAAGGGGCCGAGTACTTCTTACAGCTCGCCAAGGCAGTGATTGATCGTATTCCAGAAGCACTTTTCGTGGTGGCGGGCCATGGAGATCAGTATCACTCGTTGCTTTTCCAAAGTGCTTATCAACAGCTGTCGGCCTCGGTACTTTTTACCGGCTTCATGCGCGATCACCAGCGCGAGGCCTTGCTCAGCCGGGCGGACGTGTTTGTGATGCCGTCACTCTCTGAGCCTTTTGGGTTGGTGGCGCTGGAAGCTGCTCAGCGCCAGACCCCCGTGATTGTTTCAAATAACTCCGGAGTCAAAGAACTCCTGCATCATGCGCTCAAGGCAGACTTCTGGGACGTCGGTAAGATGGCGGGTTATATCCAGGACTTGATTCAGAATCAAGATTTCCGCCAGCAGATCGTCGCCGGTCAAAACGAAGACTTAAAACAGGCGACCTGGGATAACGCAGCTGGGAATGTCTCCAAAATCTACACCAAGCTACTCGAAAAAAAATAACCATGGCGAAGCTCTGCCTCTACTTCCA
Source organism: Patescibacteria group bacterium (assembly GCA_019454415.1). Lineage (GTDB taxonomy): Bacteria > Patescibacteriota > Microgenomatia > UBA1400 > PJMF01 > UBA924. The sequence continues at coordinate 33,339 of JACFOI010000008.1, forward strand.
GCTCCATCAGCCATATCGCCTCAGGCCGTTTTCAGTGTTTGAGCTCAACAGAGGGTTGGATTACTTCGCTTTGGGGAGTGAACAGCACGACGACAATGCTGCCATCTTTCGGAAAGTTGCCCAGAAGTCTTATCTACCGATGTTGTCGCTGCTGTTGGAGTTGGTCACGATTCATCCATCGTTTTGTTTTGCCCTGTCCTGCTCCGGCGTCTTTCTGGAACAAGCACGTGCCTATCAGCCTGAGGTGATTGGGCTGATTCAAAGACTGGTCGATACCGACCAAGTCGAGATCCTGGCAGAGTCGTACTATCACTCATTAGCCAGCCTCTACTCTCCCGCAGAGTTTGCCGAACAAGTTAAGTTGCATACCGCCCTGGTAGAAGAGCTGTTTCACTTCACGCCGACTGTGTTTCGCAACACTGAACTGATCTATGCCAACTTCATCGCTGAACAAGTCGAGCAGCTCGGGTTTGCCGGGATGCTGACAGAGGCCGTGGATCGTTACTTGGGTGGTCGTCCACGGACGCAAGTCTTCCGTTCCTACACAGGCAAGCCTCTACCACTGTTACTCAAACATGCACAACTCTCGGATGACGTGGCCTTCCGTTTCTCGAATAAAAACTGGGAAGAGCATCCACTCACCTCGGAAAAGTACGTCCATTGGCTAAATAACTACTACCCAGAAGAGTACATCAACCTGTTCATGGACTTTGAGACATTTGGCGAGCACCAGTGGGAAGACACCGGTATTTTTGAGTTCTTCCGTCACTTTGTGGGTCGGGCTCTCCACTTTGATCATCACTTTGTGACACCGGCAAGTGTGCTCGAGCCCTTGGCTAATCACCCCAAGACTCTTGACTCGCTGCCCGTTTATGACGTCCCCGATCCCATTTCCTGGGCCGACATTGACCGAGACCTGACTGCCTGGCGAGGAAACTCCTTGCAGCATGATGCACTACGTCTGGTCTATAGCATTGAGGCAGATGTTATCAAAAGTGGAGATCGTGAGTTGCTGCGCGACTGGCGTCGGGTGCAAACCAGCGATCATTTTTACTATATGTGTGTCAAGTGGTCGGCCGATGGCGACGTCCATAAGTACTTCAGTCCCTATGACTCACCATTTGAAGCGTACAACCGGTTTAGTGCTGTGATGGTCGATCTGCAGGATCGTGTTCGACTGGGAAAAAGCAAGTAGGAAGGAACAAGGAATATGCCGCGTGCCCTAGTACTCGGAAATGGTTCATTCACCGTCTGTCTGGATGAGTTTGGCTTTGTCCGCGACATGTACTACCCCTATGTGGGTTTAGAAAATCATGTGATCGGTAAAAAACATCGCATCGGGGTGATGGTCGACGGTCAATTTTCCTGGGTGGACGACGGTGGCTGGGAGATCTCGATCGGTTACAAGCCAGAAACAATGATCGGTCAGCTGGTCTGCAAAAGCGAAAGACTCCAGCTTAGCTTGGTGATGGAGGATGCGGTCTATAACGAAAAGAACGTCTTCTTGCGCCAGGTGGATGTCTATAACCACTCGGACCAGGTGCGCGACGTGAAGCTGTTCTTCGGTCAGGAGTTTCGAATCAGTGAAGTCAAAGCCAGAAATACCGGCTTTTATGACCCGACTCATGCCACAGTGGTGCATTACAAAGGCTGCCGGGTGTTTGTAGTAGACGGCCGGACGAGTACCAGTACAGGAATCGATGACTACACGATCGGAATGTTTGACTATGAGGGCAAGGAAGGTTCGTACCGGGATGCCGAGGATGGTGTGCTCTCCCGGAATGCTGTTGAACACGGCTCTGTAGACTCCGTCGTCCGCTTCAGCCTGACCTGCGAACCTAAACTCAAGGCCCAGATGTTTTACTGGATCTGTGCGGGTGAAACACTGGACGAGGCGTTTGCCTTGAACGATCTGGTGTTATTTAAAAAACCGGAAAACATGATCCACTCGACTGAACAGTACTGGAATGCCTGGCTGAATAAACAGACTCGGGATCTTTCTTTTTTGGATGCGGCAGAAAAGAAGCTGTTTGATACGTCACTCTTTATCCTGAGGTCTCACACTGATAATCACGGCAGCATCGTGGCTTCCCTGGACTCGACTATCATGGAGTATGGTAAGGACGACTACGCCTACATGTGGCCGCGTGACGCTTCGTTTATCTCGATGATCTTGGATCGGGCTGGCTACGATGAGGCTACCACTCCCTTTTTCACCTTCTGCCAACACGTCCTGCATCCAGACGGCTACCTGCACCACCGTTTCCGTTCAGATGAAGCGCTGGGCTCGACCTGGCACTCGACTACTTCGCAGAAAGAGTGGCTGAAAGACAAGATTCTGCAGCTTCCCATTCAGGAAGATGAGTCTGCCTCGGTCCTGTACGCGCTCTGGAAACACTATCTGTACACCAAAGATATTGAGTATATCGAGATAGCCTATAAACCGTTTATTGAAAAGATTGCCAACTTTTTGGTAGCGTTCCGCGATCAGGAAACGCATCTCCCCTTGCACTCGTATGATCTCTGGGAAGAGAAAATCGGTGTCTCCACCTATACGGCTGCGTGTGTCTATGGGGCGCTCCAAGCTGCTGCTCGTTTCTCGGAGCTCTTGGGCAAGCGCAATCACATGCGAACTTATCGTGACGCTGCTCAGGAAATCAAAGAGGCGATGAAAAAGTACTTGTTCAGTGAGACACTCCAAAGCTTTGTACGCGTCAGTTACTTGGAAAATGGAACAGTTCGGCAAGAAGAAGTGGTGGATGCCAGCTCATTATTCGGTCTGTGGTACTTTGAGGTGCTCGAAGAAGACGATCCGATGTTTATTGCGACAGAGAAAGCAGTCGATACACTGCTAGTCAATGATACGCCAGTCGGCGGAGTGGTCCGTTACCAGCGGGATGAGTACTTCCGTTCCACTTCCCACTCAAATCCCTGGTTCATCACTACTCTTTGGCAAGCTGAGCGGATTCTGTCCAAAAAAACAGTCACAGAAGAGGGACTAGCCAAGGTGCGTGACTACCTGGGATGGGTGGTGAAGTATCAAACCAGTTCCGGAGTATTGGCAGAACAGCTGAATCCGTTCACAGGCGCCCCGCTTTCTGCAACACCTTTAGTGTGGAGCCATGCAGTGTACGTCGAAACGGTTTTGATGTACATTGAGAGGGTAAAAGAACTGGAGCGGCATGACTGAGTACATCATTGGGGTGGATGGCGGCGGCAGTAAAACGGACGGACTGTGCGCCGATATGTCCGGGCATGTCCTGACGCGCGCTACAACCGGACCGACCAGCTTGACTGCAACCAGCTTAGGACTTGCCAGCATGAATCTGGTGGAGACGTTCCGTCAACTGACGGCAGGTTTGACAGGTGAGCTCTACTTTCCCAAAGTGGTGATCGGTATTGCCGGCCTAGATACACCGGAGGAAAAACAACGGGCAGAGGACGTGTTTCGTGATGTTCTCCAGGGCTATCACATTGGGACGTTGACGATCGTAAATGATATTCACTTGGTTCTAGCAGCCGGAAGCAAACAAGGAAACGTGGTGGCTTTGATCTCTGGAACTGGTTCTCAGTGCTATGGTAAAAGCGCAGATGGCCGCTCCGCCCGTACGGGTGGGATGGACTTCTTGCTTACGGATCAGGGTTCAGGATATGAAATCGGGCGCCGAGTGCTCCGATCCGCGGTCTGTAGTTTTGACGGCCGGTCCATCCCCAGCAGCTTGGAACAGATGGTCTTGAAACACTTTGAAGTGGAAGACTTTAATGACCTGAAAGCCAAGGTCTACTTCCCTATCTTAAACAAAGCCCAGGTGGCTGAACTTGCCAGAGTTTGTGTTGATGCGCATCAACAAGGTGATAAAGTTGCGACGCAAATTTTGGAAGATATGGCTACTGACTTAATCAACATGGCAGAAGCAGTCATTCGCCGCCTAGAGTTTACCAACGAAGCCGCAGAGTTCATCTGCTCGGGAGGAATTGCCAAGCTGCCGTTTATTTTCGAGAGAGTGAAAAGTGCGCTTTCTCCCAAGTATCCGAAGCTGACCATAAAAATCATGGAAGAAGAACCTGTCTTTGGAGCAATCACATTGGCTCTTGAAGAGCTCAAAGGAGCTGCGTGAAGTTGCGATTTTTTTTCGAACACCAGAACAGCAAACTCTTTCAGCTCTACCTTCTCCAAGCACTCCTGATCATTAGTGTGTTTACGCTCTTCTTTTATTCGGTAGGGTTTGCCTTTTACTATGCGCTGCTGGCCGGAACCGGTGCATTTTTGGCGATTGCGTGTTTATTTCGATGGATGAATCTGCCTTTTTACATCCTGCCGAAGATCAGCGGAGCCGTGTACGTTCCTACCACCGCTGAACAACTCGAAGTGATGGTCAAACTTGCCAAAGTAAAGCCCGGCGAGCGCTCCGTAGACTTGGGATCGGGAGATGGCCGGGTAGTGGAGGCGTTTGCTCAGGCTGGGGCAGTGGCAGACGGTTTGGAAATCAACCCCGGTCTTGTTGAGCAGTCGGAGGAGTACCTGGCTGAGAACAAAGTCAAAGGGACGAAGATTGTCTGGCAAAGTTTCTGGGATGCAGACTTGAGCGATTACGACATTATTACGGTGTACGGCTACCCCTCAATTATGAAAGGCTTGGGGAAAAAACTCCGCGCTGAACTCAAGCCAGGCGCCCGTGTTATCTCGAATCAGTTTCCTTTTCCCCGGTGGCAGGCAGACCAAGAGGAAGATAGCGTTTATCTCTATATCCAAAAGTAGCCTCACTTGAGGTTTTTGGAGAAATATCCTATAATATTAATGTGCTTCAGGGGTAACGGGCAAGACGCTCGTTTTTCTTGGTGCGCACCTTAATCTATCTGCACAGTGAGGAATCGGTCAATGATTCGGAACAAACTCCCAATCGAGGAAGTGGTCGCTGCCGCAAGTTTGCGGTCTGATCTGGAGGCGAACGCGGCGGAAATCCGTCAGTACGCCGAGAAGATCGTCAGTCGCGCCATCGAAAACCTGCGCGAGCCGCACATGTTTCCCAAAGTTTTCCAGATGTGGAAACAGATGTATGACAATGGGGCTGATAGGATGATTTCCGTCGGAGGAAAGAAGCTGTCCGACTTTCCCAAAGCCCGCCGCCTGATTCTGGCCGCACGGCCGCCACAGTTTCAGCAGTGGCTCGAAGAGATGCTGAAAGATGAAGAGAGCCGCGCCGAGCTAGCGGCAGAAGTCGTGAATCGCCATCTCCAGCACTGGTTCACCCATATGTATATGACCAGTCAGCGGATCACGACCAGCGTCATGAAACAGATGCGGAATGAGTTTGGTGAGCTGGAGTGGAACAAAACCACGCGCTGGCTCTTTTCCGTCTTCATTGGTTTGCAGACAACGGTGATCGAGGTCTTCGTCGTCGAAGCCTTGATCCCCAACCCAGACGATGAATAATCGACAGGGGGGTGAAAGTCCCCCCAAACTTTTATAACTTTCTCCAGGGCAACTTTGGCAGTCTAATATCCTCGTTCAATCAGGGTATCGATATCATGCTGGGTAACGATAGAGAGTGGTAGTTTTAGAGCCTCCTGAGGGCTGTACCAGCCAATTTCGGTGCACTTTTCTGGCTCATTGATGCATGGCTCACCCTCTACAATCTCGCAGATATAAGTCGGCGAAACCCAGTGCTCTTTTTCGTCGAAAATAAGATGGTCGCAAATCTGGAATAGCTCCTTCACCCGGACTGTAACGCCATACTCCTCAAGGACTTCCCGTTTGATTGCCTCTTCAAATGTTTCTCCAAACTCAACTGCGCCGCCTGGAATCTCCCATTTACCAACTTCATTGCGCGCTTTTGGGCCGCGCTTGCCCATGAAGACTTGGCCCTGGTCGTTAAAGATTAAGGCCCCTACCCCCACCCCAATATAATCATGTCCGGCTTGCATATAGCTGTATTTTACATGGTCCTTACAAAATCGGTGCTTATCTGCTACACAT
>JACFOI010000009.1:0-17018 GCA_019454415.1 Patescibacteria group bacterium
TCGCCTACACCGCATTTGAAGGTCTGGGCTATGAAGACGCCATCGTCATCTCCGATCGAGTTGTCCGTGAAGACCTGTTGACCTCGATTCACATCAGTGAGTACCGCGCCACGGTCATGGACACCAAACTTGGCCCTGAAGAGTTGACCAATGACATTCCTAACGTTTCTGAAACCTACCTAGGCAACCTGACTCCCGACGGTATCATCCGTATTGGTTCCGTCGTTTCCTCGGGTGACATTTTGGTCGGTAAGATCGCTCCCAAAGGCGAAACAGAGCTGACTCCAGAAGAACGTCTGCTCCGCGCCATCTTTGGTGAGAAGTCCCGCGAAGTTCGGGACACCTCCCTCCGCATGCCTCACGGCGAGAGCGGTGTGGTGATCGACGTCCAGATTCTTGATCGCGACCTCGGTGACGAGCTCGATCCTGGTACCATCAAAGAAGTGACGGTCAAAGTCGCTCAGATCCGCAAGATCACTGTCGGTGACAAGGTGGCCGGACGTCATGGTAACAAAGGTGTCATTTCCAAGATCGTGCCTGTCTCAGACATGCCGCACTTGGAAGACGGTACTCCAGTCGACATTATCATCTCGCCGCTGTCAGTCCTGGCTCGTATGAACCTTGGTCAGCTGCTTGAGGCCCACCTGGGCTGGGCAGCACAGAAGCTGGGATACAACGTTGCGATCCCGGCATTCGAAAAGGTCGACGAAGACAAGATCTGGAGTGAGCTTGGTGAAGCTGGCCTCCCAACCACTGGTAAAGTCCGTCTGATCGACGGCCGTACTGGAGAGAAGTTCGGCGAAGACACTGTGGTCGGTATCGGATACATCCTGAAACTGATCCACATGGTCGAGGACAAGACCCACGCCCGTTCAACTGGTCCATACTCCTTAGTCACACAGCAGCCTCTGGGTGGTAAAGCCCAGATGGGTGGACAGCGGCTCGGAGAAATGGAGGTCTGGGCACTTGAAGCGCATCGCGCTGCTCACTTGCTGCAGGAGATGTTGACGATCAAGTCGGACGACGTGGTCGGTCGTGCCAAGACATTTGAAGCGATTGTCAAAGGTACTGAGATCCCAGATCCAACAGTCACCGAGTCCTTCCGTGTCTTCCTCTGTGAAGTCAAGTCGCTCGGTCTCGACATCGTCCCCATGGGCACCGAAGAAGTCGAAACCGTCGAGGAAGTTGACAAAGAAGTGGCCGCCATGGCAACAGAGATGGCTGAGGAGTTGGGTGTCGAAACCGTTGCCGGCGACGATGCTCAGATCGTCGACGCCGAAGAAGCTGAGGCTGCTGAGCTGAGTGACAACGCTGAAGAAGAAGTTGAAGCCGAACTGCCAGAAGATATGGAACCTGGCGCAGAAGAACTTGAACAAGTCGAAGAAGGAGCCCTATGAAACAGATCGTAGATTTTTCCGCACTCCAAATTCGCATCGCCTCGCCAGACACGATTAAGTCCTGGTCCTACGGTGAAGTGAAGAAACCTGAGACGATCAACTATCGATCGCTCCGGGCTGAGAAAGATGGTCTCTTTGATGAGAAGATCTTTGGTCCGATGAAGGACTACGAGTGCTACTGTGGTAAGTACAAGCGCATTCGCTACAAAGGGATCATCTGTGACAAGTGTGGTGTCGAGGTGACTCAAGCTCGCGTCCGTCGTGAGCGGATGGGTCATATTGCCTTGGCTACCCCAATTGCTCACATCTGGTTCTTCAAAGGTGCTCCTTCTAAGCTCTCCTTGTTGCTGGATATTTCCCCACGCAACTTAGCCTCGATCATCTACTTCTCACAGTATGTCGTCCTGGCTGTGGATAGCGACCTCAAAGTCGAGATCATCGAGCGCCTGGATCAAGAGATGGTTGTCGCTCAAGAAGAGCTGCGCAAGAAAGCCACCGAAGACGGTGAGCGCATCAAAGCCGAGCTTGAAGAGTCCAAAGAAGCTCTTAAGGCAAAAGTGAAGAGTGCTGAGACGCTCGAGCTGCGCATCAATGAGTTGACCCTCAAAGCCAAGCAGAATTTAGCCAACCTCAAAGACCAGCTCGAGACTGAGCTGGCTCAGACAGAGGAAGTCTACAAGACCCTCAAAGCAATGCTGAAAAGAATCCGCAAAGGCTCGATCCTCTCTGAGGACGAGTACCTGAAGTTGGATGAGTACAACGCCGTTGACCACTTGGAAGTGGGCATGGGTGCGGAGAGTATCATGCAGCTGGTTCGCGACATTGATCTGAATGATCTGGTCGAGAAGCTGCGCGCCGAAGTCGAGGAGACCAAAGGTGCCAAGAAGCTCAAAGCCACCAAGCGCTTGCGCGTCGCCGAAGGTCTGCTCAAGGCCAAGATCGACCCTAGCTGGATGTTCTGGACTATTCTGCCAGTTCTTCCTCCAGACTTGCGGCCAATGGTGCAGCTGTCGGGTGGTCGGTTTGCTACTTCAGACTTGAATGACTTGTACCGCCGCGTCATCAACCGGAACAACCGTTTGAAACACTTGATCGACCTTGGTGCCCCTGAGATCATCCTGCGCAACGAAAAGCGGATGCTCCAGGAAGCCGTCGACTCTTTGATCGACAGTAGCCAAGCCCGTCAGGCCAAACGTCGCTCCAACCGCAAGCCCCTCCGCTCTCTGTCCGAGATGCTGCGTGGTAAGCAGGGTCGCTTCCGCCAGAACTTGCTGGGTAAACGGGTCGACTACTCTGGCCGGAGTGTGATCGTGGTCGGTCCTGAGCTGAAGCTGAACGAGTGTGGTCTGCCAAAAGACATGGCACTCGAGATGTTCAAGCCTCACGTGCTGCATCAGTTGATCCTGCAAGGCATCGCTCCCAACGTCAAGTCTGCGAAACACTTGATCGAGCGCCGTGAGCCGGAAGTCTACGACATCTTGGAAAAAGTGATTGAGAATCACCCGGTCATCTTGAACCGTGCACCTACTTTGCACAAACTGGGTATGCAGGCCTTCTTCCCAATCTTGATTGAAGGTAAAGCAATTCGACTCCATCCCTGTGTCTGTTCCGGTTACAACGCCGACTTCGACGGTGACCAGATGGCCGTTCACGTCCCATTGACGGAAGAGGCGATGGAAGAGGCTCGTGCCTTGATGTTGTCTTCTCGCAACCTGCTCAAACCGGCCAACGGTGACCCAATCACCGTGCCCAACAAAGAAATGGCAATGGGTGCGTACTACCTGACTTCTATGGACACCAACGCTCCAAAGATCGAGACAATCTTCGCTTCTCAAGACGAAGTCATCCACGCCTACCAGGCAGGGAAAGTCAGTCTGCGCCAATTGGTGAAGGTTCGTTTGACCTTGCCAAGTGGCCAAACTCAGATCATGGAGACCACTGTGGGTCGTATCCAGTTCAACAATCTCTTACCGGTGTCACTGCGCTACGTCAACGAATCCATCACCGCCAAGAAGATCAAAGAGCTGGTCACCAGTGCCATTCACTCTGAAGATCAAGAACGCGTCCGTCAATTGATCGACGACATCAAAGACAGTGGCTTTGAAGCAGCAACTATCTCTGGTCTGTCTGTCTCAGTCAGTGACTGTAAGATGATTCCTGAAAAGGATGAGATCATCGAGCAAGCCAACAAGAAAGCTGAAGAAGTTCAGCAGAGCTACCTCGATGGTATGGTGACTGCCGATGAGCGTCGCCGCTTGACCTTCCAGATCTGGATGGACACTACCGACAACGTGGCTGAGAAGACCTGGGACTCTTATCCTGAAGACAACGCCGTCAAGATCATGATTAGCTCGGGTGGTACCCGTGCATCCAAAGATCAGGTCAAACAGTTGGCTGCAATGCGTGGTCTGGTGGTCGACCCATTGGGTAAGATCGTCGAGATGCCGACCAAGTCCAACTTCCGCCAAGGTCTGTCAATCTTCGAGTACGTCACCTCATCCCGTGGTTCCCGTAAAGGTTTGACCGACTCAGCGCTGAAAACGGCTGATGCAGGTTACCTGACCCGTCGTTTGGTAGACGTTTCTCATGACGTGATCATCCGGACTGACGACTGTGGAACTGATAAGGGTCTCGAGATTCACCGCAACCCACGGACTGCTTCCTTTGCCAACCGTTTGGTCGGCCGCTTAGCAGTCAAAGACGTGGCTGCCGGTAACGTCACCTTGGTCAAGGCCGGGGAGATGATCACCGACGAGATCGCCAAGAGTATCTCTGACTCGGAAGTGGAGTCCGTGATCGTGCGCTCTCCATTGACCTGCCGTTCACCAAAGGGCATCTGTGCCGCCTGTTACGGTTGGGACTTCTCAACCCGCAACATGGTCGAGATCGGTGTCCCGGTCGGCGTCATCGCCGCTCAGTCAATCGGTGAGCCTGGTACTCAGTTGACCATGCGTGTCAAACACTCGGGTGGTATCGTCGGTCTCGACGTGACCCAGGGTTTGCCTCGTGTGGAAGAGCTTTTTGAGGCACGGATCCCCAAGAATCCAGCCCCAATGGCTGAGATCTCAGGTAAAGTCAGTGTCGAAGAGAACGACTTGTCCTACACCGTTACCATCAAGACTACTTCACAACCAGTCGAGGAACGCAGCTATGTCATTCCAAAAACAATGACACTGTTGGTCCAAGACGGTGACTTGATCCACACTGGGACGCAGCTGTGCCAAGGGAGCTTGGATGTTCGTGAGATTCTCCAAGTCCGAGGTATGCTGGCCGCTCAGGAATACACCATCGAGCAGATCCAAAAGGTCTACGAATCTCAGGGTATTCCAATTCATGACAAGCACTTTGAAGTGATTGTCCGCAAGATGAGCGACAAGGTCCAGATCGAGACACCGGGAGACACTGAGTATCTGACAGGGGAAGTCTTAGAGCGTGCCAAGTTTGTCAAAGCCAATGACAACGTCATGGCCGCTGGTGGTGAGCCAGCAACTGCCAAGGTGATGATCCTGGGTATTACCCGGTCTTCACTCTTTACCAGCTCCTGGTTGTCAGCTGCTTCATTCCAACACACCAAGAACGTCTTAACTGACGCCGCGGTCAATGGAGCCGTCGACGAGCTCGAAGGTCTGAAAGAGAACGTCATCATCGGACGTTTGATCCCGACCTCTCCGGAGCGCGCCGCCCTGGAAGGCTAAGAAAACGAAAGAAACGAAGGAAAGGCCGGTCCGGCACGACCGGCCTTTTTGGTAGCAGAAGCGTTTGCTATACTGAGGAAAACAGAGAAGTTTAAAGGGTTAGCGGACTGAAACTGATCGAGGAAAAAGATTGACAGAACAATCTAAAGAATGATATGATAAGACTGTTGAACAACACACCTCGTCGCGCGCGCTCGTCGCATTTCGTCTTTTAGGATTTACACTGATTGAACTGATGGTTACCGTTGCCATTATGGGAATAGTCATGGCAGCTGGAATTGTGGCATTCTCCAACGCCCAGAAGACTGCCAGAGATGCCAAGAGAAGAGCTGATCTAGACGCAATTGGAAAAGCACTGGAGCAGTACTATCAGGATAATAACGCTTATCCGACTCTTAATGCAGACTCAACTAACTCGACAGTTATTAGCGCGATTGGACAGTACTTTCCTTCAGGAAGACCGCCTGGTGGGGGAACTATAAATGGCGTTACGCGCAACTATCAAGTCCGAAGTGAGAGTAGTAGATTTTGTGTCCATGTAACCACAGGGCTGGAAACTCTCTCCGGTCGTAACTGTAACGGGGGGAGTACAGTCTGTAGTTTCTCTTCCTCTTCTCCCATTACATACTGTGTCTCCAGTAGACAGTAATCTGTACCACAGACCAGGGAGACAAACTTTTTCCAATTTTCCTCTTTTATTTGTGTAGGTTTTGTTATACTTGCCACCATGAAACAAACTACGGAACCTCCGAGAAGGTCGAAGTACGTCTATATCTTTAACATGTCTGAGGATGTCTGGCCCTTTATCGCCGCTATCAGCGACGTCAAGGAGCGGGACAACGAGATCACCGAGAATGCTAACTTGGTCGATCGCGAGCTGTTCGCCATGGCCGACGAGTCAGACTTTGTTTTTGTCAGCCCCCGCCCTATTCAGTCTGATTTTCTGCAGTACTTTCAAGAGTTAATGAACGTCAAGAACGTCGAAGTGCTTGTTCCGTCGCGTCACTCAGGACAGATCTGTGAAGACACCCTGACTGACCACGCTGTCTTCCATCGCTTAGTTGAGCTCGGTAAAGACCCGTCACTGCGTATCTCACTCATCTCATACTCGACCACACCTCAGTTTCTGAAGCTAGCTGAACATCTGCGACGCAGTGACGCCAAGATCTACACTCCAGAATCACCGGAAAATGAAGATGCTTGGACCGTCAACTTTTTTGGTAGCAAATCAGGTATTCGCCAGCTTGGCCAACAAAGTGCAGCTGAAGAGCCGGACTTTCTAGTCGCTGATGGTCTAATCTGTATGGGTATCGACGACGCCGCCCGGATTGCGGCCAATAAGTACGTCAAAAAAGGCGGAGTCGTGCTCAAAACCAACAAGGGCCATTCTGGTGCCGGCGTCCTCATCTTCCGGCCGGGAGATCTACCAGCTGAGTACTCTGTCTGTGAGAAGGCAATCTGTGACAAGCTTCACAAGGATGAGTACTGGGAGCTTTTCCCGATCGTGATTGAAGACTTCGTCAACGTCAACTTCGCGGTGGCGGGTGGTTTCCCGAATGTCGAGTTCAAGATTCGCAAAAGTGGCGAGATCGACTATCTGTACTACTGCGGAATGCGGGTAAATAAGCTGGGTATCTTTGGTGGAGTCGAGATCAACAAAAACATCGTCAACGACCGCCTGGAAACTCAGATGATCGACACAGGCTTCTTTATTGGGGAGAAGTATGCTGCAGCCGGCTATCGGGGCTATTTTGACGTCGACTTTATTGCCGCCAAGAATGGCAAGCTCTACGTCTCCGAGTCCAACGTCCGCCGGACTGGCGGGACCTATGCCTATCAAATGACCGTTGAGCTGATTGGTGATGAGTTCATGACGGAAAGCTACACCCTTTCTAACAGCAACATGCGCCTAAACCCTGGCAAGTACTCCTTCTCTGGAATCAGATCGTTGCTCGAGCCTATCTTATTCAACAAAAAAACCAAAGAGGGATTAGTGATCGCTTCAGCCAATCTGCTCCATCATGACCAGCCGGGCTTGGCTTACGTCATCTTTGGCAAGACCAAGAAACGCGCCATCGAGATCGAGACGAAGATGAAGGGGCTGCTTGAAGTCGAGTAAACTCAGTCAGCTGCGGGGGTCGCGTGTGATGGAGATTGAGGCCCTTCTTCAGTCAATTGTAAACAAATACGTCCGGTAGTACTGATTAGTGAATAGCTCGCGCTCAAGCTTGTACCTCCCCGTATCTTCAAAGTGTTGTAGGAATACTTGGCACGAGTTTCGCTCCATGGCCGGGTTCAAAGGGAAGCGCTGACAAGACGCGATCATGTACTGCTTAGCTGGCTCTGGCCAGCCAATGTTGTTATAGACGTCCACCAGCTTGACCAGCTTTTTATCGCTCAGCACCTCCAGCCAATAGAGAACGGTAGGTGTCTCGTAGTCCCAGGAGTAGTAACTACTGACATAAAACTCGGTATTCTCGAGTGGTGTGGGGCTTTGGTGTAGCAGCTGCTCAGCTTGGTCGCGGGCAGCACTGATCGGCAACGTCAAGAAAACCGGGGGATGCTGATACCAGCTACTCGTCAACGAAGTCAGTACCACACCAGCCACTACCACAGCTCCCAGCCGCAGTTCAGGAGACTTCTCTTGAAGAAGGAGTCCGATACTCAGTCCAAAGACGACCATCAAGACATAGTCAACGAAGACCACCTGTTCATAGTGGTAGGTGTTAAAGGCCTTCAGTGACACCAGAAAGATCAAGCTGAACGCAAAGCTGAGCAGGCCGAGAAGCAAGGGCCGAGTATTTTTGCGCCCCGCAGCGGCAAACGCTCCTGTCCCGATAACTAATGCTGCCATAGCTGTAGTTTGAAGGGGGAAAAGCCCCCGGAGCCGGAACATCAGGGTGTCCATGAAGTGAGGGAAGAGCTGTGAGAGTAAGACAGAACCTGAGTTTAGCTGACCAGTGAAAGTGCCGAGAAACGGCCCAAAACCATAAAAGCGGATAATCTCCAGATGAAGAAGCAGAAACAGTGCCGCTCCTATCCCGGCTATGCCGGCTCCAAAGCGTATCAGCTGCGGGCGTTCTTTCTTCTGCCAAAGCTGCCAAACTGTCAGCGCCCAGATCCAGATGAAGCAGATCAGAAACGAGTAGTGAATGAGGGTAGCCAGAATACAGAGCAGTGCTGCGCTGACGGTATAGCGCAGTTTTTGGGTAGTCCACCCATAAAGAAACAGTGTCAAAACAGTAAAAAAGAGTGGCAAGCTAGGATGAATAGCCGCGCCCAGGCTGTGTTCGATCGCTTTGACACTCAGGGCAATCACCGTAACTGCTGACAAGGCAGGCAGACTGCCGGCTACTTTGCGCAGCCCCAAATATAAAGCTCCGAGTCCGGCAACTTGGTACAGCACGATCACCACGGAGAGTCGGGTAGGGTCGCCAGTGACTCCCCAAAGCAGGGACATGGCTCGCAGGTAGTAACTGGGATAGTGAGACATTCCATAGGGATCACCCTCATTTTTGGGGGTATCGATGCGCAGGCCATAGGCGGAGTGACCGATTGAGAGGGGTTCATGGTAGAGCCAGAGGTGACGAGCGACCAGAAAGTCACGGGCGGTGTCGCCGTTCCAGATGATTTCGGCAGGCAGGCGGGAAAGTCGGAGAAACAGCGCAGCAGCTAGCACCACTCCCAGTGCCACCAGCTCTCGGGTATTCTCTAGGAAAAAACGGCGCAGTGCCAGTAACATATGCCGACTATTACATATCTATGGACGACAAGCAATCTGTCAAGCAATCCGATAGTTGGAAAAGGAGGGTTGATTTTTGAGGAGAAATATTATAGGATGTTTTTCCTGTTTTGGGCCAGTGGAAAAGGATAAGGACAATGAGTATCAGTGGTCGCAGCAGGGCGAATGAAGCGGGCATTCCTATTACCGTCAACGGGAGTCTCTACCTCCCGGACTGCAAGACGGCAGGACTGCGAACGGTTCAGTCATTCGGAACAAACTATGTTTTCGTCCATCAGGGTTACGTCTGGACGAGCGCCCAGCCCAACGGTCCCTATGTAAAGGGTCCCCCAGTTGGGACGGACGATGCCAGAAAGTGGCTGGAGGACGAGTAGAGAGTTCCCAAAAAGAGGCAGCGGATACTCTCCGCTGCCTTCTTCTTTATCTGGACTTTCCTTTTTTACATCCCTGTTATACAATACCCGAACTTGTGTGAAGCGATTCCGCTGATTGGTCTCTCAATCACGGACACCCGAGCCTCGGGAGTAATACAAGGAATTAGGCAATACCGTTGCTTTTTTCCTCGAGTATTTCCACTCAAAACGACGCTCATTCCGCACAACTGTCTATAACTAGTAACGAAGCACATCTAGTGTGTGAACATGTGGCGAAAGCCACAAAAACAAGGAGAAGGTCAATGCCAACGATCAACCAACTGATCCGAAAAGGTGCTCGCAAGAGCCTTGCCAAGCGCGTCAAAGCTGGTGCTTTGCGTCGCAGCTTCAACAACAAGACTGGCAAGCCAGTCAAGACCGTCAACCCACAGAAACGTGGTGTTTGTACTGTGGTCAAAACGATGACTCCCAAGAAACCGAACTCAGCGCTTCGTAAGATCGCTCGTGTCCGTCTGTCAAACAAGATGGAAGTCACCGCCTACATCATGGGCGAGGGACACAACCTGGCAGAGCACAGTATCGTGCTCGTCCGCGGTGGTCGTGTCAAAGACCTTCCGGGTGTGAAGTATCACATTGTCCGTGGCAAGTATGACTGTGCTGGCGTGGATGGTCGCAAGACTAGCCGCAGTAAGTACGGTGTCAAGAAACCAAAAGCCTAATGTTGCCTACAACCCTGTGAAAGGATTCCCATGAGAGCTAAACGCGCAAAAATTAAAGACGTCGAACCAGATTTAAAATTCAAGTCCGTTAAAGTGACCCGAGTCATCAACCGAGTCATGCGGGACGGGAAAAAGTCTGTTGCCCAGACTCAAGTCTACGCAGCTATGGATATGGCTGCCGACAAACTCGGCAAGAAGCCGCTTGAAGTCTTAGAAGAAGTGCTGCACATCATTACCCCGCAAATGGAAGTGCGTTCCCGCCGTGTCGGTGGAGCTGCCTACCAGGTGCCTATGCCAATCCGCGGTCGCCGGGGCATGTCCCTCGCTATTCGCTGGTTAGTCCAAGAAGCCAACAAGCGTCCAAATAAGCAGTATCACAGCTTTGCAGAAAAGCTGGCAGCTGAGATGATGGATGCACTGGGTAATGCTGGTGGCGCGATCGCTAAACGCGATGCTGCTCACCGTATGGCTGAGGCGAACAAGGCCTTCGCTCACTTCCGTTGGTAAGTTGAGAGCATGCTCTCCGCGAAGAACTCAGTCCACCGATTGTAGTCTTGTATGGCATAAAGAGTAATTAAGAGGAAACTATGGCAGGTCAACAAACCGTCAAAACCACCGAGCGCAACCTTCCGCTCAACAGAATTCGTAACATCGGAATTATCGCGCACATCGACGCCGGTAAAACCACTACTACTGAACGTATCCTGTACTACACCGGTAAAACCTACAAGATCGGTGAAGTTCACGAGGGCGCAACCCAGATGGACTGGATGGAGCAAGAGCGCGAGCGCGGTATCACGATCGTCTCCGCTGCCACCACTACGTTCTGGACTCCTCACTTCGATAGTCACCTTCCCAAAGAAGAGTATCGTTTCAACATTATCGACACACCGGGACACGTCGACTTCACGGCTGAAGTGGAGCGGTCACTGCGCGTGCTGGATGGTGGTGTGACAGTTCTCGATGGTGAAGAGGGTGTCCAGTCTCAGTCCGAAACTGTCTGGCGCCAGGCTGACAAGTACAACGTGCCACGGATCTGTTTCGTCAACAAGATGGACAAGGTCGGTGCTGACTTCCTGAAGACCGTAGACGACATCCGCAACAAGTTTGGGGTTACCCCGGCTATCATGGTCCTCCCAATTGGTGCCGAGAACACCTTCCGTGGGATTGTCCAGCTGCTCGAGCGCAAGGCTTGGGTGTGGGAGAAGACCCACCTTGGTGCCGACTTCAATGAAGTGGAGATCCCAGAAGAGATGAAGGCCGATGTCGAGAAGTATCGTCATGAACTGGTCGAGCACATTGCTGGCCTCGATGACGCCCTGATGGAGAAGTACCTCAATGGTGAAGAACTGGAAGTCAATGAGCTCAAGGCTGCGTTGCGTAAAGCCACCATCGGCTACAAGCTGGTGCCTGTGTTCTGCGGATCATCTCTGCGTAACACTGGTGTTCAACAGCTCCTTGATGCGATTGTCGAGTACTTACCGTCTCCGCAGGATATCAGTGAGATCGAGGGGACCAACCCCAAGACCGACGAGCCTGTTGTTCGTCACTTGGTCCCGGAAGAGCCCTTCTGTGGTTTGGCCTTCAAGATTCAGACCGATCCACACGTTGGTCGTCTGACGTATGTCCGCGTCTACTCGGGTAAACTGCAGTCTGGTTCCTATACCTACAACTCCACCCAAAAAGCCAAAGAGCGCGTTGGTCGTTTGCTGCTGATGCATGCCAACCAACGGGAAGAGATCACTGAAGCCCAAGCAGGTGAGATCGTTGCGGTGGTCGGTTTGAAAGACACTAAGACCGGTGACACCCTCTGCGATGAAGGTCATCAAATTATGTTGGAAGGTATTTCTTTCGCCGAGCCAGTTATGTCTCTGGCGATCGAGCCCAAGACTAAGTCCGACCAGGAAAAGATGGGTATTGCGCTGAACAAGCTCTCTGAAGAAGATCCGACCTTCCGGATCAAGTCTGACGTCAGTACCGGCCAGACGATCATTCAGGGTATGGGTGAGCTGCACCTCGAGATTTTGGTCGACCGGATGAAACGCGAGTTCAAGGTTGAGGCCAACGTCGGTGCTCCGCAAGTTGCCTACCGCGAGACGATCAAACGTCAAGCCGAAGGTGAAGGCAAGTACATCAAACAGACCGGTGGTCGTGGTCAATACGGTCACTGTCTGCTCCGCATCGAGCCACTGCCCCGTGGTACTGGCTATGAGTTCGAAAACGCCGTCACTGGTGGAGCTATTCCGAGAGAGTTCATCAACCCGATCGACAAAGGTATTCAAGAGTCGATGGAGCGAGGCTTCATTGCCGGCTATCCGATGGTTGACGTCAAGGTGACTGTCTACGACGGTTCTTACCACGAAGTTGACTCTAGTGAGTTAGCCTTTAAGATGGCGGGTTCGCTGGGTATGCGTGACGCCGTCGGTAAAGCAGACGCCATCATCATCGAACCAATCATGACTGTGGAAGTCACCACCCCGGAAGAGTTTATGGGTGACGTCATCGGTGACTTGAGCTCACGGCGTGCACAGATCCAAGGGACAAGTAATCGCGGTAAAGCCGTCATTATTAAAGCGTTGGTGCCGCTGGCTGAGATGCAGGGCTATGTTACAATTTTGCGCAGTATGACCCAAGGTCGCGCTGCTTCAGTGCTGCTTCCAAGTCACTATGACGAGGTGCCACAGAACATTGCTGCCAAGATCATCGAAGAGCGTAAAGGCGTCAACGTCCGATAACGAGTCCCTGACGATTAAAAAACTCTTTGTCAAAATCCGATTCACAGGATATAATCGAGGACTGCACACAGTAAGGTATTAATTAGTAAGTACTGAAATAAAATAAAGTACGCATTTTAGGAGACATATGGCTGACAACAAATTTGTCCGCAACAAGCCACACGTCAACATCGGTACCATCGGTCACGTTGACCACGGTAAAACCACATTGACTGCGGCTATCGCAACCACTCTCGCTAAGAGAGTTCCTTCACCAATTAACGTTGCCAAGTCCTACTTGGACATCGACAACGCCCCTGAAGAGGCTGCTCGTGGTGTCACGATCAACATCTCTCACATTGAGTATGAAACCGAGAAGCGTCACTACGCCCACATCGACGCTCCAGGACACGCTGACTACATCAAGAACATGATCACTGGTGCCGCTCAGATGGATGGTGCTATCTTGGTCGTCGCTGCTACCGATGGTCCTATGCCACAAACTCGTGAGCACATTCTGTTGGCCAAACAGGTCAACGTGCCTAAGCTGGTGGTGGCCCTCAACAAAGTCGACATGGTCGACGATGCTGAGCTGCTCGACCTCGTCGAGATGGAAGTCCGTGAGCTGTTGACCAAGTACGGCTACGATGGAGACAACACGCCAATCATCCGCACTTCAGGCCTCAAGGCTCTCGAAGGCGACGAGAAGTACATGGACTCTGTCATGGAGCTCATGAAGACTGTCGACGAGTACATCCCGGATCCAGTTCGCGATCTCGACAAACCATTCTTGATGCCTGTTGAGGACGTCTTCTCAATCAAGGGTCGTGGTACAGTCGTGACTGGTCGTATCGAATCCGGTAAGGTCAAAGTCGGTGACGAAATCGAGATCGTCGGTATCCGTGACGCTCAAAAGTCAGTTGTGACTGGTGTCGAGATGTTCCGCAAGATGCTCGATGAGGGTCAAGCTGGCGACAACGTCGGTATCTTGCTCCGTGGTATCGAGAAAGAGCAGGTTGAGCGTGGTCAGGTGCTGGCTAAACCAGGTTCCGCCACTCCTCACACCGAGTTCGAGGCTGAGGTCTACATTTTGAGCAAAGAGGAAGGTGGCCGTCATAAGCCATTCTTCACTGGCTATCGTCCTCAGTTCTACATCCGTACCACTGATGTAACTGGTGAGATCAAACTTCCGGACGGTGTTGAGATGGTTATGCCTGGTGACAATGCCAAGATGACTGTCAAATTGATCGTTCCGGTGGCTATGGCAGAAGGTCTGCGCTTCGCTATCCGTGAAGGTGGCCACACTGTCGGAGCTGGTGCTATTACCAAGGTTTTGAAGTAATAGCTGGTTAAATCGAAACGGAAGCCCCGCCGCAAGGCGGGGCTTTTGGTTCATCCTACAGTTCTTGTAAGACTGAAACTATACGTTGTCGAGCAGTGGGGGCGCTGGATGGTCCAGGGCGTGATCCAAGAAATCTTGCCTGGGGGTTCGATACCCCTCGCCTCCACGCTCCACGGTCCTTTTAGTTATTGCCTTTTATTCACTCTGTGAGAATATATAAGCATCTTGGATCACGCTAAGCTGGACTACAGCAAGCAAGTCAAAAACCACCATCTAGAGGTGGTTTTTTGTTGGGAATGCTTCCCTGGCTGCTTCCGTTTTGTCTTGACAACCTCTTGTCTTCTCCGCCATGCTTATCTCCATGTTGGTAACTCTTTGGCAGAAACTGTTCCGTCCTACGCCGGCTGATCACGAGTTTCGCAAGTGGCAGCTGTTTGTGGTCGCTTTTTTTGTCTTTCTCTGTTTTTTCTTGCCGGTGGCGACCTTTGACTCAGGTTCCTATGTCGTCTGGTCGCAGTACATCCAAGAACACGGTCTGGCCCATATTTACGAGCTGGTCTACGTCAACTATATGCCGCTCAACATTTTTGCCTTGCAAATTTGGCAAGTGGTGTGCAGCTGGTTGGGCTGGGACCTAGCCAACCACTTTCAGTACATCAAGATTTACCCCCTCCTCTTTGACTGTGCTACCGTGCTGTTGATGCTCAGTTTTGCCCGCAAGTACAAGGCATCTCTGTTGACTGTTGCCCTCCTTTTCCTTCCCAATGTGGCGTTTCTCTACAACTCGTTGATCTGGGGCCAGTTTGATAGCATCTATACTTTTTTTGTGTTGCTGAGTATTTGGTTGATCCTGGAGAAGAAGGCGACTCTGGCGCTGCTGGCTTTTTTTCTGGCGATGAATGCCAAGATTCAAGCCATTATCTTCTTGCCAGCTCTGCTGATTTTTCTCTGGCTGTATGTGTTCCAGAAAGGCAAAGATTGGCCGGGTTTTTTGCTTGCGGCCTTACGGGCAGTAGCCATCTGCCTCCTTGTGCAGGGCTTGTTCTTTTTGCCGTTCTCAGCCACACCTCCTCAGGAGATTATCCAGCTAGTCATCCAGCGCTCTGCAGCTCTCAGCACCTACGTCACTTTTAACGCCGATAACTGGTGGGCGCTGCTGGGCGTGCCGAGCGTGAGTACGCTGGACACTGAGCTCTGGTTGGCAGGGATCACTTACCGTCATTGGGGAGTTCTCTTGCTGGGAGTGATGACGCTGTTGTCATTCCTGCCCTTCGCCGGCATTTTCCTTCAGCAAAATTGCGGGAGATTCCTGGCTGCAGTGAAGGTACGTCTGCCAGCTATAAATAGCTTCACTGACAGGGAATGGACTGAGATGATTGCCTTGCTTTTCTATCTCCAGAGCCTCAGTTTCTTCTACTTTTTCACCCAAATGCACGAACGCTACAGCCACCCTGCGTTGGCTTTTGCCGGGCTGTTTGCAGTCCTTGCCCGCAAAAAAGCACTCTTTTTCCTGACCTGCTTGGCCTACCTCGGTAATCTGGAACGGATCAATCTGTTCTGGAAAGACGCGATTGATCTCAGTGGAATAAGCTGGATCAGTCAGGCTTCTGCAGCTCTTTTCTTGATGGGTTTGGCCCTAGCCTTGGGGTACCTGTATGCGCTATATTGGGGAGGTACTATGGCACGGAAGGCGACCTAGGAGTTTTCCTCTATATAAACTCTTTACTTCTTTTTGTCTTCTCTGTATAATCCACCTTTGTCTTTGAAATGAGCTAGTCGAGAAAAGTAGTAACAGAACATTCACAACATGGCAGCTTCTACTGATAAAAAACAAGCACAATACAAAATTCGCGTCCGGTTGAAAGCCTATGACCACCGTGTCATTGACGAAGCCGCTCGCAAAATCCTAGAAACTGCGATCTCAACCGGAGCCAATATCGTCGGACCAGTTCCTTTGCCAACCAGCAAAAAGTGGTTCACCGTTTTGGCTTCACCACACACCGACAAGAATGCTCAGGAACACTATCAGATTAAGACGCACAAGCGTCTGATCGACATCGTGAACCCGACCAGTAAGACCATTGATTCACTCCTGCACCTTGAGCTTCCGGCCGGTGTAGGAATCCAAATCAAAATGTAGTAGGAGAGTGCATGGCACATTTCTACACTGAAGAGCTGCAAAGCCCGACAGTCCAAAAAAGAACTAAGCAGTACAGACAGAACAGATATGATTACTCAAGTTTTTGCGACCAAACAGAAGATGACCCAGGCTTGGACCAAGCTGGGCAAGCGCATGGCCGTCACTCAGCTGAGTGTGGTCAATAATGTTGTTGTCGGCCAAAAACTTCGTGATGATCAACAGCCCCTTTCCTTTGAAATTGGTTACGGTAAGAAAAAACTAAAAAACACGGACAAGCCACTCCGATCTCGACTTGAGAAGGGTGGCTTTTCAGTTGGTGTGACCAGTCTGCGCCAGGTCGCAGCTGCCGAGGGCTCTACGCTCAAAGTCGGTGACACCATCAATGTCAAAGACGTGCTGGAAGTTGGCGACGTCGTCAAAGTCCAGGGCGTGACCAAGGGTCGCGGCTTTGGCGGTGCGATGAAGCGTCATGGTTTCCAGGGTCAGCCCAAGACTCACGGTCAGTCCGACCGCGCCCGCGCTGTCGGTTCTATCGGTAACCGTACCACTCCCGGTCGCGTTTTCCGCGGCAAGCGGATGGCAGGTCATTATGGTGTAGAAACACAGACAGTCATGGGTTTGACCGTCTTATACGTCGATCCGACCACCCAGTCTATCTGGCTGAGCGGTCCAGTCCCGGGACATATGCAGAGTGTCGTCACCATTACCAAGACTGGTGAAAAGAAAAACATCGAGCTCGATGAAAAGGCCAGCGGAATTAAACCAGTCGTTGAGGCAGCTGCTCCAGAGCAATCTCAAGAAGCCGCCCCAGCGACAGAAACCGCAGAAGCCAGCCAAGCAGAAGTCACACCTCAGA
Source organism: Patescibacteria group bacterium (assembly GCA_019454415.1). GTDB lineage: Bacteria > Patescibacteriota > Microgenomatia > UBA1400 > PJMF01 > UBA924. The sequence continues at coordinate 16,980 of JACFOI010000009.1, forward strand.
CTGAAAACGGAGGTGCTCAATGAAACTTCGCGTAGCTTC
>JACFOI010000009.1:17118-36669 GCA_019454415.1 Patescibacteria group bacterium
CGAGAAATAAGTATGCAAGCACACGTAGTCAAACGACCAGTTATTACCGAGAAGACGCTCTTCTTAGCGAACACCGCTAACGCGTATACCTTTGAAGTGCAGCCTTCGGCAACCAAGACGCAAGTCGCCAAAGCCATTGAAGAGCTCTTCAACGTCAAGGTGACCGGTGTCAGCACAGTCATGCGTGGTCGCTCAATGCGTCGGACCGGCAAGCGCCGTACTACGACCATCGTGCCCCGCAAAAAGAAAGCAATCGTTACCCTCCAAAAGGGTCAAACCATTGCCTTGTTTGATATTACGGGTGGCAACAACGCCTAAACACTATGTTAATTAAGCAAAAACCTACTAATAACTCGAACAGACACTACCTGAGGGTTGGCCATGGCCACCTTCACACTGGTGCTCCCGAGAAGTCACTCCTGGCTGGCGGTCACTTGAAACGCCAAGGCCGTGGTGCTTTTGGTCATGTGACTGTTCGTCATCGTGGGGGTGGCGTCAAACGTCGCCTGCGGGTGATTGACTGGAAACGCGACAAGCGTGACATCCCAGCAGTGGTCCAACGGATCGAGTACGATCCAAACCGCTCCGCCGATATTGCCTTATTGTTCTACAAAGATGGTGAGAAGCGCTACATCTTGGCTCCAGAGAATCTGGAAGTCGGTCAAGAAGTACTGGCTGGTCAAGCTGCTGAAGTTAAACCAGGCAACGCTATGCCCCTCAAGAACATCCCGGTGGGTGTGCCCATTCACAACATCGAGACTCGCGTCGGCAAGGGTGCCCAGCTCGTTCGGGGTGCCGGCACCGCAGCAATGATCCAAGCCAAAGAAGGAAACTTCGTCACAATCGCGCTGCCTTCCAGAGAAGTTCGCTTGATAAATGCCGAGTGTTTCGCTACAATCGGCCAGGTCGGAAATGTCGATTGGAAGAACCAAAAGATTGGTAAAGCAGGCCGAAAGCGGCTGATGGGTATCCGACCAACCGTCCGTGGTACTGCACAGCATCCAGGCTCTCACCCACATGGTGGTGGTGAGGGTCGTAGTGGTGTCGGTCTGAAGTATCCGAAGACACCATGGGGTAAGCACGCACACGGTACCAAGACCCGCAATAAGAAGAAAACAACCAATAAGTACATTATTAAGGATCGCAGAAAGAAATAAATGGCTAGCTCCTCGGAGCTAGACAAAAGAAGGTATGTCGAGATCAAGTACAAAAGGACCATTTGTTGACCCAAGACTGTTGGCAAAGGTCATCAAACAAAAAAACGCAGGCGACAAAGCCCCAATTAAAACTTGGAGTCGCGCTTGTGTGATCTCACCGGACTTTGTTGGCCACACCTTCCTGGTGCACCAAGGCAAGAACTTTGTCGAAGTGTACGTCAACGAGTCCATGGTCGGACATAAACTGGGTGAGTTTGCCCCGACCCGTACCTTCCGCGGTCACGGTAAAGTCGTCAAACGCACCATGACCAAGACGTAAAGAGTAGAAGCTCGCGGCCAGCCGCGAAAAAGAACATGTTGATCAAAGCAACGCAAACCTATACCAGACAGTCACCAAGAAAAGTCCGCCTCGTGGCCAACACGATCAAAGACTTAAGCTTGGAGGACGCCATGACCCAGCTCGGAATGATTTCCAAGAAATCAACCGAGGTGGTCTCAAAAGTGCTGCGTCAGGCCGTCGCCAACGCCGTGAATAATCATGGCTTCCAGGTGGGCGACCTGGTCATCGACCGAGTGTTAGTCAATGAAGGTCCACGCTACAAGCGTTTCAACGCCGTTAGCCGTGGTCGCGCCCACAACATTATTAAACGAACAAGTCACGTGACAGTCGTCTTAAAGACGAAAGAAGAGTAAAGGACACATGGGACAAAAAGTTAACCCAACTGGCTTTCGATTAGGTAGCTTCATCACTTGGAAGTCTACTTGGTATGCCGATCCTCGTCAGTACTCTGACACGATGCTTGAGGATCACAAGCTGCGCGAGTTCTTAGAGAAGAAGCTGGCCGGTGCCGGTGTGGTTCAGATTAGTATTGAGCGTTCCTTAACAATGATCACTGTTGTCCTGCACGTCAGCCGCCCGGGTGTCGTGATCGGCAAGGGTGGTGCCAACCTCGAAGTGATCAAGAAAGATATCGAGCGCATCCTCAACGTTTCTAAGCAGAAGAAAGACAAAGTCAAGATCGATATCCGCGTCCAGGAAGTCAAGAAACCTGATCTGAGTGCCAAGCTCGTCGCCGAGCGAATCGTTGATCAGCTGATCAAACGCTACCCACACCGCCGTGCCGTTTCTCAAGCCATGGAGAAAGTAATGGCTGCTGGTGCCAAAGGCGTCAAGATTGCTCTCGCCGGTCGTATCGGTGGGGCTGAGATCTCTCGGACTGAGAAGTACTTTGAGGGCAAAGTCCCTACCCAGACCCTGCGCGCCAACATCGATTACTATGAAGTTCCTGCCAAGACACGCTCCGGTTACGTTGGGATCAAAGTCTGGATCTATAAAGGTGAGTTAGCAAACTAATATGTTACAGCCGAAGAAGTCAAAATACCGCAAAGCATTCCGAGGTCGCCGGGCAGGAACTGTCACTCGTGGCACGACTGTCGCTTTTGGAGACTTTGGCTTAAAAGCAACTTCAGCTGGCTGGGTTTCAGCTCGTCAGATTGAAGCTGCTCGTAAGAAGATTACTTACGCCACCAAACGCGTCGGTAAGTACTGGATGCGAATGTTCCCGGACAAGCCAATTACCAAAAAGGCAGTTGGCGTCAAGATGGGCTCAGGTAAAGGTGACATTCATGAGTACGTAGCCGTCGTCCGACCGGGCATGATCCTGTTCGAGATTGGCGGTGTGACAGAAGAAGTCGCCAAGAGCGCCTTCACCAAGGCAGCCCACAAGCTGTCCGTGAAGACAATGATCGTTGAGAAGTAAAGATATGAAGAGTAAAGACAAAAAAGCACTACACGAGATGACTGTCGCCGACCTGAACAAAAAGTTGGCGGAGTTAGAGCTGTCGTTTGCCAAAGCGCAGATGGAAAAGCGCGTCGGCAAGCTGACTGATCGTCGGACTGGCTCCAAGTTGGCCGACGACATTGCCCGCGTCAAAACAGTCATTCGAATGAAAGAAATGGAAGCATAACACTATGAAAGTTCTGCAAGGTATTGTCACTTCCGCCAAGACACCCCAAACCGTTACGGTTGAGGTAACTCGCAAGTGGCAGCACCCACTGTACAAAAAGTTCGTTAAACGAACTAAAAAGTATGCCTGTCACATCGAAGGCATCGAGGTCAAGGAAGGTGACACCGTCACCATCCAGGAGTGCCGTCCCATGAGTCGCACCAAGCGATTCAAAGTGACTGCTAAGGTTGAGGTCTAATCATGATACAGCTACGGTCAGTATTACAAGTTGCAGACAACAGCGGTGCCAAGCGCATCCGTGTCATCCAGGTCCATGGCGGTTCTAAGCGCGTCTATGGCTATGTTGGTGACGTGGTAACTGCTTCAGTGATCGCAGCTGATCCAAAGGGTACAGTCAAGAAAGGTGACAAGGTCAAAGCCGTCATCGTCCGTACCCACAAAGAGAAGCGTCGTTCATCCGGCGAGTACATCCGCTTTGATGACAACGCTGCAGTCTTAATTCAGTCACGAAAAGAAGAGACCCCGGTGGGCACCCGTGTCTTCGGACCAGTCGCCCGTGAAGTCAAAGAGCGAGGGTTTCACAAAATTGCAAGCTTAGCAGCAGAGGTATTATGAAGTTCATGGTAGGTGACAACGTCATCGTAACCGCCGGCAAAGACAAGGGAAAAACAGGCAAGATCATTCGTGTGCTGCCTGATGAAAACAAAGTTGTTGTCGACAATGTCAACATCTATGTCAAGCACTTGAAGCCAATGAATGGTCAAGCTGGTCAGCGCTTAGAGCAGCCCCGCCCGTTACCTACTGCCAAAGTTGCGATCTTAAACAACGAAAACAAACCAGACCGTATCGGGTACAAGCTCAAAAAAGACGGGACCAAAGAGCGCGTCTTTAAGAAAACAGGTAAAGCAGTTCCAACTGCTGAGAAGCCAAAGAAGTAATATGAATCGTTTGAAGCAAAAATATCAGCAAGAAGTCGCTCCCGTGTTGAAAAAAGAGTTCCACATCGAGAATCTTTTTGCAGTGCCAAAAGTCGAGAAGATCGTTATCAACATGGGTATCACCGATCAACAGAATCGTGAAAAAGCTATCGAGAACGTCGTCGAGCAGTTCAAGGTTATCACTGGCCTCAAGCCCAACATCACCCGTGCTCGCAAGTCGATCGCTTCTTTCAAGACTCGTACTGGTGACCCACTTGGTGTAATGGTCACCCTACGTGGTGAGTACATGTGGGAGTTCTTGGACAAGCTGATCAGCCTGGCACTCCCTCGTGTCAAAGACTTCCAAGGTGTATCCCGAACTGCCTTTGACGCCAACGGTAACTATAACTTGGGTATTGAAGAGCAGATCGTCTTCCCGGAGATCAACTACGATCAGATCGAGTCTGTTCGTGGTCTTCAAGCCACCATCGTAACAACCACCAAAGACAGCAAGATGGCTTTCCGCATGCTCGAACTGCTCGGAATGCCGTTTGCTAAAGAAAAAAAATAAGGAATACAGAAACTATGGCTAAAAAGTCACAAATCGCTAAAGCAAAGAAGTTGGCAGCCCGCAAGGACATGCTGATCGTTCGTGGCGAGAAACGCCTTGGATTAGTTTCGACAAGAACAGTTAACCGGTGTAAAATATGCGGACGCCCCCGGGCTTACATGCGCCAATTTGGCTTATGCCGTCTCTGCTTCCGCGAGATGGCGCTTCGTGGTGAGCTCTCAGGTGTAACGAAAGCAAGCAAGTAACTATGAACGACCCGATTGCAGACATGATCATCAGAATTAAAAACGCCCTTATGGCTCGTCATGAGACTGTGGTAGTGCCACATTCTCGAGTCAAAGAGGAGATCAGTAAGATTCTGGTGGCCAATAACTACGTTGAGAGCTATCAGGTTGAGAAGAAAGCTCCGCAATCGGACTTGGTCTTCAAGCTGCGCTACGTCGGCAAGGTTCCTGCCATCACCGACGTCAAACGCGTCTCGAAGCCTGGTCGCCGCGTTTACACGACATCAGCAAAGATTCCTAAAGCCTTGGGCGGCTACGGCATTACCGTCGTCTCCACCAGCAAAGGAATCATGACGGACAAAGAGGCCCGCAAGCAGAATGTGGGCGGTGAGGTCCTCTGTCAAATTTGGTAAGGAACGTATGTCACGGATTGGACGAAAATCAATTGCACTACCAGCTGGCGTCACTTTGACCTCTTCCGCAACAGAGATTGTTGTGAAGGGCCCAAAAGGTGAGCTGAAGATTCCTGCTCTGGCAGGTATCTCAGTAGAAGTTGCGGACGGTAAGGTTCAGGTCAGCCGCAGCAACGAAGAACGCCAGACCCGTGCCTATCACGGTCTGATTCGAAGCTTAATCGAGAATGCCGTGATGGGTGTTCATGAGGGCTTCAAGAAGACCCTCAAGCTGGTCGGCACTGGTTACCGTGTGGCTACCAGGGGGCAAGGCTTAACCTTGTCGCTCGGTTTCTCTCACCCGGTAAACGTTGATGCCGTTGCAGGTGTCAAGTTTGGTGTTGAGGGTAATGACACCATTCACATTGAAGGAATTGACAAGCAACTGGTCGGTCAAGTCGCTGCCAACATTCGCAAGATTCGTCCGCCGGAGCCATACAAAGGCAAAGGTGTCCGATATGAAGATGAAGTGGTCCGTCGCAAAGCCGGAAAGGCTGCCACTAAGTAAGATACTCGTCTATGCCAAAAGTAAATCACTCACTATCTAAAGCAGCCAAGCGCCAACGCCGCGTCCGGATGAAAGTTCGTGGCACTGCCGAGCGCCCTCGTTTGACGGTCTTCCGTTCCAACAAGGCTACTTACTTGCAGGTCATCGATGACGCAGCCGGAAAGACTCTGGCCGCCGTCGGGACTGGCACTGCTGTCAAGAAAGGTGAGACCAAAACACAACGGGCAGAAGCCGCCGCTACTGAGCTGGCCAAGAAGCTAAAGAGCATCAAGGTGAGCCGGTTAGTCTTTGATCGCGGCAGCTACAAGTACCACGGCCGTGTCAAAGCCGTTGCTGAAGTCATCAGAGCACAAGGATTTGAAGTCTAAGAGACACTATGATTGATCAAAAAGGCACCAAAACCAGCTACAACGCACCTGAAAAGGAACAGAAAGAGTTTGACGAAAAAGTCGTTCAAGTCTCTCGCGTTTCCAAGAAAACCAAGGGTGGCAACAAGATGGGTTTCTCGATTTTGATGGTCGTCGGTGACCGCAAAGGTCGAGTGGGTGTCGGTCTGGGCAAGTCCAACGACGTCCAGTCTGCCATCCGTAAAGGTGTCAAGAAAGCCAAGAAGAAAATGATCACAGTCCCACTGGATGGAACCACCATTCCATTCTCAGTGGTCGTCAAACGCGGCGCCGGTAAAGTCCTTTTGAAGCCGGCTCCGAAAGGTTCCGGTGTTATCGCTGGTGGTCCGGTTCGCGCCGTCGTCGAAGCTGCCGGGATCCGCGATATCTCTACCAAGATCCTGGGATCAGGCAACCAATCAGTCAGCGTCTATGCCACCTTTGAAGCCCTGAACAGAATCCAGAAGTTGGTGGCCATCAAAGGCATCAAGCTCAAGTCCATCGTCGAAGTTGAGCGTGAAGAGGCCAAGAAGCTGCGTGAGTTGAGTGAGAAAGCAGCCGCCAAAGCAGAAGCTCACGACCAAGAAGCCCAGGAAACCAAGAAAGCAGAAAAAGCCGCCAAGCCGGAGAAAAAAGCTCCAGCTAAAAAAGTCAGCAGTAAAGCTGCTCCCAAAAAAGCCGAAGCCAAACCAGCCAAGGCAGAAGAGAAGAAGTCCGAAGAGAAGTAAGTTGAAGAGAAGTACCTATGTCAATGTTGAACACACTCAAAAAACTGACTGATCACCCCAAGAAACGGGTGGGTCGCGGTTATGGCACTGGCAAAGGTGGCCATACTGTCGGTCGTGGTACCAAGGGTCAGCGCGCTCGCAAGAGCGGCCAAGCTCCAGCTTGGTTCGAGGGTGGTCAACTGCCCATGATCAAACGTTTACCCATGCAGCGTGGTAAAGCTCGCTTCAACGTTTTGACTCCGACTGCAGCAGTCACCCTGAGTGACATCAACAAGATGAAGGCCGATGTGATCACGCTCGATGCGTTGAAGCTAGAGAAAGTCATTCATTCACGATTCCAACGTGCAAAGATCATTGCAAATGGTAAGATTGAACGGAAAGTGATCGTCCGCGGCCTGCCAACCTCAGCGGGCGCAGCCAAGCAGATCGAGCAAGCTGGTGGCTCAGTTGAGTCGGCAACTGCATGAACCAAGTACTAACAGCATTCCAGCGAATTCTGAGTAATGCTGACGTTAAGAAGAAACTACTCTTCACAGTAGCTATCTTTTTCGTCTTCCGTCTTTTAGCACATATCCCGGTCCCAGGTGTTGAAGTTGGTCAAATCCGATCGATCTTTGCTGGCAACCAACTCTTGAGCGTCCTGAACTTATTCTCCGGTGGAACTTTGGCCAACTTCTCAGTGATGGCAGTCGGTATTAACCCCTATATCACTGCTTCCATTATCTTGCAGCTGGCAGGAATGGTCTTCCCGGCCTTGAAAGAGCTGCAAAAAGAGGGGGAGTCAGGCAGAGAGAAGATCAACCAGTATACTCGTTTCTTGTCCGTACCAATTGCAGTTATCCAGAGCGTCTCAGTCCTAGCGCTGTTGCGATCACAGGCTTTACTGTCCGCCAGTGATCCGCTGACCTTCATTACCATGATTTTCACTTTGGTAGCAGGTGCGATGGTCCTGATGTGGCTGGGTGAGCTAGTTACCCAATACGGAATTGGCAACGGAATCTCAATGGTCTTGTTTGCCGGTATCGTTGGTCAGCTGCCGATCGCTTTTGCGCAGATTCTGTCTGTGACTTCCACTCAGGACTTCCTGAAGATTGCCATCTTCGGCGTAGTGTTCCTGCTGGTGATTACGCTGATGGTGTTTATGAATGAGGCCGTCCGCAAAGTTCAGATTCAGTACGCACGGCGGACACGAGGCGACCGAAATATCGGAGGACAGACCACCCACTTCCCAATCAAGATCAACGTGGCAGGTGTACTACCGATCATTTTTGCCATCTCGATCATGCTCGCGCCCTCCCTCGTCGGGCGCTTCCTGGTCGCCCAATCTAACATAGCTCTCTCCCAACTGGGGCAGAACTTGATTGTGTGGTTCTCCCAAACCTCCCCAGTCTATATGGTCACCTACTTCCTGATTGTCTTTGCTTTCACCTTCCTTTCAGCTCTGATCTTCTTCAACACTGAAGAGATCTCCGATGAGCTGAAAAAAGGCGGTGCTTTTATTCCAGGGATCCGTCCCGGTGGCCCGACCAAGAAGTTCCTCGACTTCGTGGTCACCCGGATCACCTTTGTCGGAGCGCTCTTCCTGGGGTTTATCGCTGTTCTACCTTCATTAGCTCAAACATTTACTGGGATTCAGTCTCTGGCCATTGGGGGAACAAGCATGCTGATCGTTGTTTCGGTGGTTTTGGAAACCGCTAAGCAGATCGAGGGTATGCTCGTGGGCCAAAACTACGACAAGTTCATCTAAATATAAAAAAGGAAATAAGGAGCGCTATGAAATTGGTGCTAATCGGCATTCAAGGGGCAGGGAAGTCCACTCAGGGCAATATGCTGTCTGAGAAGTTCAAGATCCCGTACCTGTCCTCAGGACACATCTTCCGTGAGATGTCCAAGGAGAAGACCCCACTGGGCCGGATGCTCAAAGAGACACTAAACGCCGGAATGCTCATTCCCGACAAGTTGACCTTGGAGATCATTAGTGAGTATCTCAAGAGGCCAGAGTATACCAACGGCTATATTTTGGATGGTTTCCCACGGACTGTCCCCCAGGCAGAGGCTTTTGAGGGTCAGGTTGATAAAGTAATTTTTATTGATGTATCAGATAGAGAAGCTCTGTGGCGTATTTCCGGTCGGGTGTCGGATCGTCAAGATGAGACTCTCCATGCGATCCGCAAACGGATTGAGCTCTTCCACGAGCTGACAGAGCCGGTTATCGAGCACTACCGTGATCGTGGCCAACTGATCCGAATTAACGGTGAAGCAGACGTCGATGAGGTTTTCGCCGAGATCTGTGAAGCGCTGGAGTAAGAGAGAAAGAATGGATAGTTTTTTGACTCAAAAAGCAAACGTAATGCGCGAAGGCGGGCGAAGGCTCGCCTTTGTGCGAGATTCCCTGATGGAGTTTGCCCAGATCGGGGTCAACTTTGCTGAGATCGACCAGAAAGCGTTTGAGTTGATCGGGGCACAGAATGCCAAGGCTAACTTTGCCATGGTGCCGGGCTACAAATGGGCCACTTGTCTGATGAAGAATGACGAAGTCTGCCATGGGATCCCCCGTAAAGAAAAAGTCATCGAGCCTGGTGATTTGATTAAAATCGACGTTGGTTTGCTCTATGAAGGCTTCCATGTCGATACCACCACTTCCTTTTATCGTGGTCCCTACGATGAGAAGAAAGAGAAGTTCCTCGAGTACGGCCAACACTCTCTCGACCGGGCGATCGCCGAAGCAGTTGCTGGCAACAGCGTTTATGACATCTCCTTCCAGATGGAAAAGGGATTAACTCGGCATAACTTGGGCGCCGTCTATCAGCTGACGGGACACGGAATCGGCCGCAGGCTCCATGAAGACCCGATGATTCCTTGCTTTGCCCAGAAACGGGATAAGAAAAACAAGCTGTATGAGGGGCAGACCGTCGCGATTGAGGTCATGTACACACAGGGCCGGCCAGACCTGATTCAGGATTCGGATGGCTGGACCTTCCGGACAGCCGATGGCTCACTGGGTGGGATGATCGAGGAAACGGTATTGGTGACTGCCAACGGTCCCGAGATTCTGACAAAGACAGCTTGAAGGACTGTCCAGGCGGAAATGAAGCCTATAAGCTAGATTTATCGCTCTTTTTTTGATACAATAAGGACATATGGGAAAAGTTCAAGAACACAAACGAGCAGCCAAGGCCAAACGCCAGGAAGATCGAGGCGCCGCAGTCGAAAAACGTGATGACGCCTTCGAGATCGAGGGTGTAGTGGAGGAGTGTCTTCCCAACACCATGTTCCGAGTTCAGGTCACCTCGTCAGCCGTCCCTCAACTGGTGGGTCAAACCCTGTTGGGTACTCTGGCTGGCAAGATGCGGCTGTTCCGTATCCGGGTTTTGCCTGGAGATCTGGTTAAGGGATATGTCTCTAAATATGACCTCAAAAAGTGTAAAATAACCTATAGATCAGTCCAAAAAGCTTCGCAGTAAAATTCAGGCTTTTCAAATACTCGAGAATAAGGTATATTTCACCTTTGTCTCTTGAGGGAGAAAAAACATGAAAGTACGCACGTCAGTCAAGAAAATGTGTCGCTCTTGCAAGCATATTCGCCGCAAGGGTGTCTTATTTGTGATTTGTTCTACAAATCCTAAGCACAAGCAACGTCAAGGATAAGAAAGATAAGCAGCTATGCCACGTCTCGCAGGTATCGACATTCCAGATGATAAGAAAGTACGGATTTCACTCCGTTACGTCTATGGTATCGGCCCCAAGTTGGCCGAAGAGATCCTACGAACCACTCAGGTTAACCCCGATAAACGGGCCAAAGACCTGACTGGTGAAGAGATTAACAAGATTCAGCGCGAACTTGAGAAGTACAACGTCGAGGGGAACCTTCGCCGTCTGATTCGTGACAACGTTGACCGTCTAAAACGGATTGGCTCCTACCGTGGCCTCCGCCACAAGTTGGGTCTGCCTACCCGTGGACAACGCACCCGTTCCAACGCCCGTACCCGCCGTAACAAGAAACGCGTGGCCGTTGGTGCAATCAGTAAAGAAATGGCCGCAAAGATGGAAACAGCAGCTAAGAAATAACGCATATGAGTCCAATTTCCAAATCCAAACCATCCACGACTAAAATTACCCGCACCATTCCCCGTGGTCGGATCTATATTACTGCAACCTTCAACAACACCATCGTCAGTATCACTGACGAAAAAGGGAACGTTGTCTGCTGGTCCTCCACCGGTGGCTCAGGTTTCTCTGGTTCACGGAAGTCCAGCCCCTACGCTGCTACGGTGACTGTGGAGAATGCTATTAACAAAGCCAAAGCCTATGGTATGCACGAGATGGAGCTGTTCCTCAAGGGTCCAGGTCCAGGTCGCGATGCTGCACTCCGCGTGCTCCGCGCCCAGAAAATTCACGTGCCGATGATTGCTGACTTAACTCCAGTTCCACACAACGGTACTAAACCACGCAAACAGAAGCACAACAGGTAATTTGATATGTCACGTTACACAGGACCAAAAAACAAACAACAACGACGCATTGGTGAAGACCTTGGTCTGAAGACCAACACCGTCAAAGTCGCTCGGGTACTGAGCAACCGTCCAGGCCAGCACGGCGCCAAAAACAAGCGCAAGCTGTCCGACTACGGTACTCAGCTCAAAGAGAAGCAGAAGCTACGCTATATCTATGGTGTGACAGAAAGACAGCTGCGTCATCTGTACGAGTTGGCCACCAAAAACCCAACCGCTACTGGTGCAGCGCTGCTCAACCTGCTTGAGCGTCGTTTGGATAACGTCGTCTACCGTTTGGGATGGGCAGGCACTCGCGCCGCTGCTCGTCAGATGGTGACCCACAGTCACTTCTTAGTGAACGGTAAAAAGATGAATGTGCCTTCTTATACAGTGGACGTCAATGACGTGATTACTGTCAAGTCGAGCTTTGTTAGTAGCCCAGCAATCGCTGAGCGTCTAAAAGAAGAGAACAAGATGGTTCCAGAATGGTTAGAGCGCAAAGGCGCAGCTGGCAAAGTGCTTCGCTATGCTGAGCGGGCTGAGATTCGTGAAGCAGTCGAAGAACAGTTAATCGTTGAGTACTATAGTAGATAAAAAGAGTGAGTAAAAAAGTATAAAAGTATTTATTAAATATCCAGATACAGAGTCCCAACAGGGGCGGAGAAACAAGGAGAATATATGAACCAAAACTTTGATCAATACCCGGCGATGAACCCCACTTTCACAGTGGTGGAGCAAACCCGCGAAGGCAACAACGCGACCGTCATCATCGAGCCATTAGAGCAAGGCTATGGGCACACCATTGGTAACGCTCTGCGTCGTGTCATGCTTAGCTCTTTGCCTGGTCATGCCATCGTCAAAGTCCGCATTAACGGCGTTGACCATCAGTTCTCCACGCTGGAGGGTATGAAGGAAGACATCGTTGAGATGATCCTCAACCTCAAAGAGGTTCGGATTAAGTCAGACTCGAGCACTCCTGGTACTTTGCGCATTGACGTCAAAGGTGCTCGGGAAGTTACCGCTGCAGACATTGACGCAGACGGTGGTTTCGAAGTTGTCAACAAAGATCAGTACATCTGCACTTTGGCAGATGGCAAGAGTCTCAACATTGAGATGGTCGTCGAACCAGGTGTGGGTTACTCCATGGCTACTGAGCGCAAGGATGTCTTGATTGGTGAGATCCCAGTTGATGCTTTGTTCTCACCTGTGGTCAAGGCTTCTTATGCAGTTGATGCGACCCGCGTTGGTCGTCGCACCGACTTCGACCGGATTGTGCTGGACGTTCAAACCAATGGGACGATCGAGCCACTGGAAGCAGTTGAACAAGCTGCCAAGATCTTAGCTCGTCAGTTTAACCAACTCTTTAACCCGATGACCGAGCCTCAAGTAACGGAAGAGTCCCACTTGAGCCCAGAAGAAGCTGAAGTGCTTCGCTTGACCGTTGAAGAGCTCGACCTGCCGACCCGCATCGCCAACGCGTTGCGCAAGGGCGGCTTCAAGACCGTCGGTGACTTAGCCGGCGCTCCTCGAGACGTGATTGCTAAAGTCAAGAACTTGGGTGGCAAGAGTGTGGAGTTGATCGAGGAAGCCCTCCAAAAGAAGGGCGTGACGTTAGGATAACTATGAGACATAGAGTTGCTGATAAAAAGTTCAATCGCGACGCCAACCAACGCAAAGCGTTGTTTAACGGTTTGCTACGCAATCTGACCGAGCACGGTGAGATCGTGACTACTTTGGCCAAAGCTAAAGCCGTCAAACGCCTGGCCGATCGGATGGTGACCCAAGCCAAAGCCAACACCGTGGCCTCCCGCCGCGTGTTGCACAAGCGCTTTGGGAAACGCGATGTTGTCTCGACCCTGGTCGATCGGGTAGCTCCAGCTATGGCTGATCGCACTTCCGGGTATGTAACACTCAGTCCACTTGGTCCACGTCGCGGTGACAACACTCCCATGGCTAAACTTTCTTTTGTCAAGAAAGCTGAGGCCAAGGGTTTGAAGAACGTTAAACCAAAAGCAGCCAAAGTCGAGAAAGCTGCTCCCAAAGCCAAACGAAGTACCAAGAAAGCTGAGAAAGCTACCGAGTAACTATGAAAACCTACGTTCAAAAACCAGCTGAAGTCAAACGCCAATGGCATCTCGTTGATGTTAAAGGTCGTGTCCTAGGTCAGGTTGCCACCGAGATCAGCCAGCTGCTGATGGGCAAGAACAAGCCGACCTTTACGCCTAACGTCGACGGCGGAGACTACGTGGTTGTGGTCAATGCCAAAGAGGTGGTCGTCACCGGCAACAAGCCGAACACCAAGATGTATCATCGCCACTCCGGTCAACCTGGTGGCATCACCAGCAACACGTTTACGGAGTTAATTGAAAAGAAACCAACAGAAGTGATTGAACGTGCCGTCTACAACATGTTACCGAAAAACTCACTGCGGACTGGCCGGATGGCTCGTTTGAAGATTTACGCTGATACTAATCACAAACATCAAGCCCAGCTAGAAAATAAATAAGAGTCGATATGGCAAACAAACTGAAGAAAAAAACTGTTGTTCAAAAAGTGGTTAAGAAGGCAAAGCCTGTTGCTCAGGCTCACGCTGATCGGCCACGTGTTCCCGCCAACGTCACTATTCCTAAAGGTGAGTACGTGACTGCAGTCGGGCGTCGCAAGACCGCCACAGCCCGAGTCCGGGTCTACAAAGAGGCCGGTGACTTCATCGTCAACAACAAAGTTGTCGGTGAGTACTTTGCCAACGTCATCAACGCTCCTGCACAGTACACTCAGCCATTTGTCTTAACCGATTCCCAAGGTAAGTACGCCGTGATCGTCAAGGTCGATGGTTCAGGTATCAATGCCCAGTTGGATGCAGCCATCCACGGTATCTCACGGGCATTAATTAAGATTAACCCTGAGTATCGTTTGGCCTTGAAAAAGGCTGGTTTGTTGAGCCGAGATGACCGCATGAAAGAGACTCGGAAGATCGGTACCGGCGGAAAAGCTCGCCGCGCCAAGCAGTCTCCAAAGCGGTAAACGTTTTCTTGTTCGTCTCTTGGAAGGTTTTTAGCCACCTGCACCGGTGTATCTTTTGATCGCCCAGTTCCAGATCTTCAAGCTCAAAAGGAAGAATCCTCCTCCCACAGCACACGTTATCCAGAATGTAACAGACAGTGGTCTGCCTAGGAGTGCTTGGGCGGGAATGGTGTTCATCAGTCCTACCGGAACGGCAAAGAGTAAGATGGTCCTGACCAGTTCCGGGTAAATAGTAACCGGGAAACGAGACATGGTGTTGATATCTCGGTACAGCATGACTGCATTGTCTACTTGAACGGTAATCACCCCTAAACACAGGATTAAAATATGGAAGGCGGTGGCAATCAAAAATCCGTTAATCAGTAGCACTCCGTATACAAAGAGCATGGCCGGTGATGCTTGCAAAAAAAAGTCACGGATGAGATAGATACTGATTATAGTCGTAGGGATGAAGAAGATCACGTCAATAAAGTCCGGCTCACCAGTCATAATTCGAAAGAGCGGCTGGATGGGTTTTGACAAGTAAAAGTCGAGCTCGCCCGAACTTACTTTCCGACTAAAGACATACACGCCTCGGTAAAACATCTGCGCCAGGGTGTCTAAAAATTGATAGGTTAAAAAGAAGACCACGACTTGTTCAGGGGTATAGCCGGAGAAAGTTTGGACCGTCGTTTTAATAACCGATAAGAAAAACAGCAGCATTCCAAAGCGAATACACTTTCCAAGTAAGAACAAAAGCGTTGTGCCACGGTTGATAAAGGTGGCAGCCAAAGCATACTGGGCCAACGTTGACCAGACTGTCCAGTACACTCCAGCTCGTCGTAGTGCTTTGTGTATCATCGTCCGACAGCTCCATATGTTTTCATGCCGTGATTCCAGACCACTCTAAACAAGAGTGCTAAGACCACGATCCAACCGCCCAGCACTGCAAACAGTTCGACCGTTTGAGCGCCAGAATACTTGCCTAAAAAAAGTTGGGTCTGTGCATATGCTAAATAGGGAAAAGGCGTCAAAAAAAGGATATTGCGGACTGTGGCAGGCAAGATATCAAGCGGATAAAGTTTACCGGCAGTAAAGTCCATCATCATAAAGAAAAGGAAGCGGATACCCCAGGTTTCGTTGCTCCAAAAGCCAATGGTGCCAAACAGCAACATAATAAAAAAGAGCAGTATCGCTCCCATGAATGTTGCTACCAAAAAGAGGAGGAGTTGGGCTAGCTCAGGAAAGTATATTTGCGGGTGGAAGAGAGCAATGAGCAGCAACGACTCACAGATCACAAAAAAGATATTCATGGATTTGTCCGCTAACTCCTGCGAGATCCACATCACCCCCAGCTTCAGTGGTTTGACGAGTGAGTTGCTGATTACCCCGGTATAGATATCTTCAGCCAGCCCATTGAGAAGAGTAGATTGGATCACACTTTGTAGAAAGGCAGTCAAAAAGATATAGCTGATCATGGCTGACCGGTCATACCCGAACGCATCGGCCGTTCCCATGTATACCACTGACCAGAACGTCAACGACGTAAACGTACTTAAGAACTGCCGAAATCGCCAGAAAAAAAAGTTCAGGGGATACGTCAGCAGATTCTGCCAGTACATCTTAAAGATTAACCAATACTTCAGGAGTGGTGAGACGGTTTGAGTGTTACGCACGGCGTGTTATGCAGTTTTCTTTTCCGATAGGAACAGTTCACGGATAATCGCGTCAATAGTGGGTTCCTCGATGTTGACGTCGGCCAGTGAAAAGCGCGTCAGCAGCTCGCCGGCAATCTTGGCTGCCCGGCCGCGCGGAACCAAAAGGGTGGCTTTGGGATAGTCAAACTCTTTGACGGTCCCAAACTTTTCTAGCTGTGACTGTTTGACCGGATCGTTTAATGTCAGGCTTAAGATCTTATTTCGGGCAAAGCGATCAATGATTTCCTGGAGCTCACCGTCAAAGATCTTCTTGCCATGGTCGATCACGATGGCTCGTTTGCAGAGCTCTTTGACATCTCCCATGTAGTGACTGGTTAGAATGATGGTTGCTTTGAACTCCTCGTTATATGCTTTGATAAAGTCACGCAAGACTTTCTGCATGACGACGTCCAGGCCGATGGTTGGCTCATCCAGGAAAAGGACTTTCGGACTGTGCAGTAAGGCTGCGATCAACTCACACTTCATCCGTTGCCCAAGAGACAGCTTGCGGACTTGAATGTTAACGATGTCGCGGACATCCAACAGGTCCATCAGGATATCAAGCGTTTTCTGGAACTTGTCGTCGGGTACTTCATAGATTGCCTTGTTGAGCAAAAAGCTCTCCATGGCCGGCAGGTCCCACCAGAGTTGATTCTTTTGTCCCATTACCAGCGCAAACTGCTTTTGGAACTCGGCTTTGCGATCCCACGGGTTAAAGCCCAGTACCGAGACATCACCAGATGTGGGATAGAGCAGTCCGGAAAGAACCTTGAGTGTCGTGGTTTTCCCGGCACCGTTTTGACCGATAAAACCGACGATCTCTCCCGGATAGATTTCAAAAGAAATATCATCGACCGCTTTGACTTCTTCGTACTGTCGGTCCCACAGTGACTGAATTGACCCGAGCAAGCCTGGCTTTTTGCGGTAGACCTTAAAGTATTTTTTGAGATGGTGAAGAGAGATAACGGGCTGAGCCATAGCGTTGATTGTAACCTAGTTTGCAGTTCCCGAGTATTTTCGGACGGAGAACCTGAAAAAAACTGTAGATAAATAGAACAAAAAAAAGGTGAGTGCTGTGTAGTATATCAACCAGTAGGGTGATGCCTTTCCAAGGAGTATCTCACTGGGCTGCGATGAGATCAATGCAAATGGCAGAACTACCGTAAAAATGACCGAAACGATGCCTGTGTAGACTTCTTTGGGTGCCTGCCAAACCCGACGAGTGGAGGGGACAAGCTCGTTGATGTTATCCAGTCGGTCTACCCAAAAAGCAAAAGTGGCTACGATAAACCAGATGGAATACACAAAGAGTATAGACACACAGTAAAACAGAACAAAGCCCAGTACACTCCAAACGGTGATAGGAATTGCCCCGTTACGCAGTGTAATCACCATCATCGTTAAGCCGATCAGAAAGCGGGGCACATTGGTATAGCTATTGGTTTGAATGGAAAGCAGGTACTGAGGATTGATCGGACGGGTCAACGTCAACGTCATGCGGCCATCAAAGATCGAACTGATGTACTCTTGCATGACATGGTAGAAAAACGACCAAGTAAGCGCGTCGATCATGGTAAAGGTCGAGAGTAACACGTACATCTCAGTCCGATTCCAGCCAGCAATGCTCCCACGCGCACCGATAATCAAGTCAAAGAAGAAAAAGTTAAAGATCGTCCACATGATCGAGACAAAAGTCCAAAACCAAAAGTTGCCGCGATACTCCAGAAGCAACATCAGTCGAAGCTTGCGGAACTTCCAGAATAATGACCAGTATTTGCGGATTGTGTTTTTCATCCGGCTGACGTGTACTTCAATGTTGCTCGATGCCACAACCAGCGTTGGAGCGCGAACAGCAGCAGCAGAAAACCTCCAATATATAGCAAGTCAGAGATGCCTAAACTAGTGCGCTGTTGAACAACCTGAATTGGAACAGCGTACATATACTTGAGCGGTAACAGATTCACCAAACTTCTCATCCAGAGTGGCATAAACTCGAGCGGGATCATAAAACCACTCAATAGACTAATAGAGATCCACTTAAAGTGTTCCAGTCCCTCAGCGCCTTCAAACCAAAACGATAACAGGACGGCAATCATTGCAAAACTGAACTCAATCAAGTAGCCGACACCTAGCAGCAACACGCATTGAAAGAGAATCAGCGGTGACACTGTCAACACGCCCAGCGAGTAGTGAAACGAGAACGCCAGGTACACCAACAGGGTGATCGGTACAATCAACAGCACATAAAAGCTTCGGTTGCCGATGTCAGCCAGCAGCACTTGAAGAGGATAGGGAATCGGTTTGGTTAAGTAGTGGTCAATCTTCCCTTCCCGAACTTCTCGCGACCGCCAGCTTTCAAAGTGACTGGCAGTAATTCCATTGATCACCGTCGCCAGCAGGAAGTACTGAAGTACCTGACCTACCTGATAGCCTTGCAGTGAAGACACGCCACGAAAAACGCTCAGCCAGATCGCCAGCAGGATAGTCGTGTTGAGCAGGGTTAAAACTGCCCAGATGACTAACTCCGCCCGATACTCAAGCGCTTTAATAAACCAGAGGCTCACTAATGCCGTATATCGCCGCATAATTTCCCAACCATTCAGTGTATCAGACACAAAAAACACCGTGTTGTCACACGGTGTCTTTACTTTTTAAGTGAACTGAAGTTCGTTTTTTACCAAACGACGCGCTTCAGTGGTTTGCCAACACGGAAGTTGACGACTTTGTGACTCTTGATCACTTGACGTTGCTCTTCTTTCCCAAAAGGAACGACCTGTTTGTCTTTGACTCTTCCCAAGTAGAACGTACCGAAGCCGGAGATGACAACCTTGTCACCTTTCTTCAAGCTTCGAGTGATCTCCTCGAACAGGGTTTCGACAGCTTCTTCAGAAGCTTTCTTAGTTAGATGAGCTTTTTTCGCAATGATGTTAATCAATTGTGATTTAGTCATATAACTCCTCTCTCACAGAAATAAAGATTGATCTTTCGCATTGGAGATACTACCACACCGATTCCTTAAAGCCAAATTGTATTTTCGGGAAAGGTTTGATTCCAACTAGATATACCGATACTGGCGCAGAAAAACGACACTCGCTCCAATCATATCAAAGCCGACATCGAGCGGGCTGGGATGGCGACGCGGCGTAAAGACTTGATGAAACTCGTCCAGCACGGCATAGCCAAAGGTAATTACAAACGGTAACCACCAGTTTTTCTTGAGAGAGTCGTTTTCGTAGTTTACTGCCCGGAATAACAGGAAGTAGAACACCGCATATACGAACATGTGGGAAAACTTTTTGAAGACATAATCATAGAAGACCACATCAAAGCCAGGTAAACTACTTTGGGCGGAGAAGACATAAATGATGCCTGCCCACACTCCAGCCGGCAGATAGGCGCTAAAAAGTTTCAAGAGCTTCTTTGACACGTCGTTCAGTATACCATTGA
>JACFOI010000010.1:0-15208 GCA_019454415.1 Patescibacteria group bacterium
CCGAGTCCTCCTGGAAGCTGTTGCTGTTTAGGATGATATTTGGATGTAGAGATACTCCCTAACGGAAACTACTGCAGCATCTACCGCTGTTTGCCGAGTACGGGTTCAGTCTGAAGTTGAGACATATACTCCGGTTTCAGCTGATAGATGTCAGCGAACGGATATGAGTCTACTAGGTCATATTTACCGAGTGCTCCGGACTGGTTAACAAGCCTGAACGTTTGATCGTTATTATCGTTGGTCCGCATCACGATCCAACGTGCCCATCGATCCGGTGAAGACGTTGCATTCAGCCAGTATGTCCCAGTTCCTTCATGAATGAATCGACTCATCGGTAAGCCGGAAGAGAAGATGATGGCGTCATGAGAGGCAGCAGAAATCAGGATGAATCCCTTTTGGTCCCGAGTATGATCGCGGAGCCAGTTACTGACTTCACTCACGTTTTTCTGGCTGGATCCGACTCGTCCATCGTCGATTGTTACGGCATCAAAGCTGGTGAACTGGAAAAAGAAAACGAACGCCAGCAAACCAATCAATAGTGGCCGGATGACCTTCACTCTGTTGACAAGGTAACCGATAAAGACCGCAATTGACGGCATCATCATGATGCCATAGCGGACGTTAAACCAGGTATTTCCGTTAATGTTCTGGACGAAGAGCACGGAGTGGCCTAGGTAAAGCGCCAGGATATTGAATACCAAAGGAGCCATCAGGGCGGTAACTGCAATTCGGGCATCGACCGGAATCTTTTTATCAAGATAAAGAAGTCCGGCGCCAATTAGTCCGATTACCAGTACAAACGTCCCAGTGTTGTAGGCCATGGCATACCAGTACGTCAGAATGGACAGCCCGAGATTTTGTTTTGTCAGTAGGACGCCAGCCTGATCAAGCTGCTCCTGTTGAGCATGAGCAGAGTAAGGGCCGAACGCAAAGTACAACGGGTCTTTGAAGATGGCTGTATTCCAGACTACCCAAAGGAAGACCCCAAATCCTGCCAGGGTGCAAAACAAAATAAACATTCCCTCACTCATCAAGTAGCCGCGTTTTCGCCAGCCATATAAAGCAACGAGACAAGCGGTATAGAAAAAGAGGAACCAGCCATCATAGCGATTGAGAGTGGAGAGCATCACCCAAAAGGCTGACTTAGTCAGATGGAAGAGGTCTCCCTTTTGATGAAAGAGCAGCAGTTCGTAGACAGCGGCAGTCATTGTGGCAATCAAGAGTAGCTCGGTCATCGCTGTTGACTGTAGATAAAGAATGTTTAAGTTCAGGGCAAAAATGGCGATGCCGACTAACTGACCTACCACTCCCACTTTCAGTTGTTTAAGAAAGGCTTGGATGATTAAAGCTGTGACGACAAACGAGATCATTGACTGCAACGCGCCGGACAGACCCGTGTGCCACATAAAGTCGTTCCAGATGGTCGGAATCATCAGAATATGCGGCAGCGGTAGCCACACGCTACCAAGCTGAGCAAGCCCCGGTTTCAAACCTTCCACCACCCGCCGCCCGATATCTAAATGGGAACGGGCATCGTTGTAGGCGAGAGTCAGACCTGAAAAATGGAAGTACAAAAATGTGCAGATTGATAATCCTGCCAGGAGACTGGCAATAATCAACATGTCAAATCGTTGCCAAGTTTCCATCAGCCGATGAATGGCAGTTTTGGGGACAGAAAGTCGAAGTTCGGTCATATCTTTCATTTCTTTTGTCGTCCAGGAAGCCGAAGCTTCAACTCAATAGTCATAAGATACATAGCGAATAAAACGACAGAAAAAGCTGCGGTAAGGAAGATGTGATACTGCTGCGCAGAGAGCGAGTTCGCAAAAACAAGATAATAGAGAAGCGAGTTCGTCTTATTTTCCTCTAACAGATCTTGGTTGTACTCATAGGTATAAGGGATAGGATCCGCCAACGCTTCAGCCTCCCCTTTGGGCGGGATAGCGGCAGTAGTGAGTGCGCCGAGTGTGGATACCCAAACGCTATATACCAACAGGACTGCAAACAGTGCACTAAAAAAAATATTCTTGCTTAATCTTGAGATGGCTACAGCTAAAAATGCTCCCATCAATCCTGCTGCCGGAATGAGATAGCGTGCGCCAAAGCTCCAGCCGCCCCATGGATCCCAGAATAAAGAGTAAGTCGTGAGGTTGATAAGGACAGTCGCCAATGTCAGGACGCCAGCAGTCTGGGTCTTTTTTTCTTTAAGTGCTATCCAGATTCCCACTACTCCCAACAAGATGACTGGGCTGTAGTACCACCAGGCGCGCTGTTTTGAAAAAAGTAAGATATAGCCACTCTGTAACTGTGCTCGGGTTTGGAAAGGAATTTTGAAGCCTGAAGATGCATTTTGTTCTTCTTGGACAGGTTGAGCAACCTCGACCGTAGACTCTATCACATTGCTTTTTTCCCCGCCGATGACATGTCGACCAAGGAACTGTGGAGCAGAAAGATATGAGCCGGTGAGGGCATGGTTATAGTAGGCGAACAGACCCAGAGGCAGCAGAGTTCCTAAGAGCATGACCAAAGCAATGAAGTTGAGTCGAACGCTGTAGACACTCTTTTCAGTTTGAACTTTGATATGTTGACTGAGTGCGAATAGCACCACCGGAGTCAACAAAAAGATATTCGGGATATCCATCATCACTCCGGTCGCAAAGAGAAAGCCGACAAAGAAGTCTGAAAGTGCCCTTTTCTTAGAAAGTGCCACCAAAATTGCCGAAGTGATAATACAGGCAGCAATCTGATGCTGAGTGAAGGTTAAGGCATATGTCAGCGCGTTTGTAGCAAAGAGATAGATCAATCCACCCAGATAAGAAGCAAGGGTACCGGCACCCAGTCTCCGGGCAAGCAGAGCAATCAAAAAGACATTGATCAAAGAAACTAGTGGATTGAGCAGATAGGTCATAAATTGGGGAAGGCCGATAGTCCTCCCGAGCAAGTACAGTGGGAGACCGAGAAAAGAAACACCTGGGGCGAAGATCGTTAAGTACTTCCCTTCAAACAAGGCAATATCAGGGCTGGAAACGTGAGCCTTTTCTTCCGTTAGGTCAAAACGTTTGTCTTCAATGATGGCTTGAACCAAAACGTAGCGAGCGGTGCTGCCGCTACTCTCAAAAGGCGAGCCTACCGAGGTGTCATAGCCTTGTTGGAACTTCCAGACTGCACCGGGAACTCCTTTTATGACGCTCATCAGCCCGATAGCCACAAGCACACCGATAGCTAGACTAAGTAGTACCTTTTTCATATATCTTGATGAATAGACTTCACGACCAAACTCTCAAAGTTCACGTCCTCGAACAACAGCGTCATGTAGATAATCTCGGCAATTTTTTGCGGAGACAGGTAATCCACCGCTTCAGGAGAAAGATAGGTGTTTACTGTGGCTGGCATCAGGCACATCACCCGAATACCATCACCTTTCACTTCCTCACTGAGTGCCTTGGTAAAACCCTCAACGGCATACTTGGTCGCGGCGTAGATGACACGGCCTGGCTCTGGTCTACTATTCCGGCTGATTTTAGATCCAATCGTGATAATCGCGCCGGTCCTTGCTGCTTTCATCTGTGGTAAGACTGCTCGAGTCATCAGGAAGAGTCCTCGCAGATTTGTTTCGATGGACTCGGAAAAATCTTTGAGAGAAATCTTTTCAAGCAATCCTCCCCGGAAAATACCGGCATTATTAATCAACACATCAAGCCGCCCGAAGCGCTCTGTTGCCTTCTTGACGATCCGCTGGACATCTTGCTCATTTGCAACGTCCCCTGCGACACACAAGACTCGCGCCTGATCAAACGCACGGAAGGCTTGCCGGAGGTTCTCCTCAGACTTGCCGACACAAATCAGGGATGCCCCGCGCGTATACAACAGCTGTGCGATGTCAAAACCGATTCCCCGACTCGCTCCGGTAATCAGGATAACTTTCCCTTCTAAGTCCTTTCCGAGCGGGTACTCGTGTCGATATTGAATGAGAGCATGGAGTGTTCGTTTAAGGGTAGCGAGCTTCATAGGCTTTTATTTCTGAATAACTTTCTTGGACGAGTACACGACTTCCCAGAGTGAGTTGATTGAGCTCAGCTTGATCTTTGCCATCAGTAAACAATACCGATTTATGAAGAAGATGGCGAGGGCGTGAATAGGATCGCTCAGCATGGCTTTGAGCATCAACGGCTGAATATCCTGAGGATCGATCCAGTACTCGCGTTCGACCAGTTCAGCAGGGAAGTAACGTTTCATAAATGCGGGAGTAGCGTCGAAGCGAGTATTCTGGTTGACGTGGTCATACAGTGTTTGTGGAGAACGGAAGTAGACCACGGCCTCAGGAACGTATTGATATTTATAGCCATGTGTCAAGCAGCTGAAGTAGGTAAAGCCATCGTTGGAGATCGTCTCCGCCGGCATGGTAATCTCTTTGGCGAACTTTTTCGATAATGCCATAATCCGTCCAGTTGCTGAGAGCGCATCGTACTTTGGGCGAAGTGGGATATATGCGGAAAGGGTAAGATTTACTGCCTGTTCAACAAACGTCTTAGCCGGAAAAGGCAAGGGGTGACCGCCGGTCATCCCTACTTTGGAGTCAGTCAGCGGAGCAATCAGATGAGAAATGACGTGCTCATCAGCAAAGACAACGTCGGCGTCAGGAAGGACAACAATGTCGCTGGTCAACATCGCGTAGATCTCATTGAGTCGGGAAGACTTACCGATGCGCTCTTTGTGATCCAAAACGACAAGCTTATCTGACTTTACTTTTTTGGCACGAGCGACAGTTTGATCAGTCGAGCCATCAGAGATACAGATAATCTTTTCCAGCTTATAACCCTCTTCTTTTTGCGCCAGAACAGACTTCAAAAATGACTGAATATTATGTTCCTCATTGAGCGCACAGACAGCAACAGTGACGGTCGGTATCTTTTTGGTGCGGGTGTTTTTTTTCATAATCCTCTTTCTTTGTTTAGGTTTTGCCGAATAACCTTGTCAAAAAAATCTTCAAACTCACTTGCGACGAAGTCCCAAGTAAACTGCGAGGCAAACTTCCGTGCTTCTTTTCGCAGTGGCTGGATCACTTCAGGTTTAGTCGCTTGAACAAGGAGCTGGGCATACTCATCCAGCTCAAAAGGTTTCGCCTTCAAATAAACCGATTTGGGCGCCCAACCACACTCTGGCAGGTCAAAGCCCACCAGTGGTAATCCTGAAGCCAGCGACTCTAAGGACCACAACGACATCTCGTCATGCCGTGAAGGGAAGGCAGTGAAAAGAGCTTTTTGTAACAGTGTGGTTTTTTTGTCGCCATATGCAGGTCCTACAATCGTGACTTTGTCTCCCAGGTGAAGCTCATCAATCATCCTACGAATGATTGGCTCATCAGGGCCGTGTCCTGCCAACACAAGCGGGTACTCTATCACGTCTTTGACTTTGTTATATGCTTGAAGAAGAAGATCAACTCCCTTTTGATGATTATCAAATCTTCCAAGAAACAGGATATATTCAGGCTTCAACTGCTTGATCTTAAAGAACTCTTCACCAACTCCCTGCGGAACAATCTTGAACTGGATATTGGGATTTAGGCGTTTAGCTTTGGAGCTGTCCACATTTGAGTAAGGCAGCATGTACTTGTATGTTTTCAAGCCAACCTTTTCTACCCAGTGAAATGGCAAGTGATACTTTTTAGTAAACTCAATCGCGTTAAACATTGTAGGAAGGGCAACCACCGGTATCTTTGTAAAGAGTGGTAGAAAGCTGACTGAGAACGGAGCGTTGAAGTTCTCAACGATAATATCTGCCTTAATTCGTGATCCAAAGAACGGAACGGAAAAGGCAAAAAGAAGATTCGTCAGTCGGGGAGAACTACTTTCCAGTCCGACATGCGTGTAATGAATGCCATCTTCAACATAGTCTTTCCAGCCAGGATACTTTGCGGAGTAGACAGTTACTTGGTGGCGTTTAGCTAAAAGTTTGCACACTTCCCTAGTGGCACGAGCTTGACCGGCTCCCCAAAAAGGATTCTTCAGATTGTCCATGTCGATCACAGCAATGTTCATACGTTTACTTTACTCAGCCTCAAAAAAGTATGCCCTTTTTGTTGAGCCAACTCTTTCCCATGAGCCATGACTCGCCAGCTTATTTTGATAAGGGAAAAAGGAGACATAGAGGTTACAGATCACTGATGTTGCAGTTAGCAAAGGATGCTCGAGAAGGGAGGAGAGAACGGCCCGCACTTTGTACTTTGGGGGAACGTAATAGTATTGATCAATGTTCCCGAAGTAGTCTTCTAACTGTCCGATCTCCGTGGTTGAGCGGGATCGTAACTTTCGAAAGTCCCCAAAGCTGGTGACTGGATGCTGGAAAACGATGACGTCTGCCGCGTAGCGAAAACCGTTTTTTTGTAAGGCGGCAAGGAAAATGAACCCCTCATCACAGGTAAAGTGTTGCGGATAACGAAGTTTGGAGTAGAAAGAACGGCGACTCATGGTGGCTGAGCCATAGGAATTATAGATAGTTCGCCCGTTCTTGAACTGTGCCCGGACTTTGCACCATAACAAGTAGTTGACGTAAAACGTTCTTGCCCAGAAACTTTGTTCATCTGAAATCGGCTGGTGATTAGCCGCAACAGCTAACACTTCAGGATCCTTGAAGTACGCAACTAAATTTTCAATTGAGTTCTTGGATTTGAAGAGAACATCGGCATCAATAGTTAAGAGCAAGTCAGATGAACTCATGATGTGAAGATCGTTCAACCTGACCGCTTTCCCGGCGTTTCTTTCAAAATGAACCAGTTGAATTCGCTTATCCTTTTTTCTTAGCTCTTGGACAATTTCACAGGTTTGATCAGTGGAACCATCGCTGACGACGATAATTTTTTCTAGCTTGAACGACTTCTCTTTCTGTTGCTGCAAGTTTTTAAGTAAAGCAGCAATATTTGTTTGCTCATTCAGTGCAGGGATTCCGATAGTGACGGTGGGAAGCTTATTTTTCATTGTTCTCGACTGACGTTTGTCCTTTAAGTTGAATAAAGTCTTTATAACTACGAACGTAGTCACTCTCCTCAAAGTACTCTGAGGCAACTACCAAAAGTACTGTATTTTTTTGAAAAGAGACCATCTCATGCCAAATCATCGTATCGAGTAAGATGCCACGGTGAGATTTGTTCAGCTTGACAGCCTCACGAGACCTCCCGTCATCCAAGATGATCGTGATCGAACCTTGAACGCAAAAGAGAACTTGCCTAGTTTTCTTGTGTGCATGTTTGCCGCGAACGGCATGCTCAATGACGTTATGGATCAGATAGAAACGTTTGATCTCAAAGGGGATATGACGAAGCGCCTCAGAAAAAACTAAGATTCCCTCGTCGTAAACCTTTGGGATATCAATAAATTGGATTAGTTTTGCACTACTATTAGTTTTCATAAGTTTGTATTAGCGCCGACATGTTTGCCAGTATGAAGACTGGGATTCAAGCCGGATGGTCGACTGGCTACGATCTGCAGGAACTTTTCATAGCTTCTTTGCCAGTCAAACTGCTGTGCCCAGTTATGACTTTCTTGTGATAACTTTTCTCTGAAACGCTTATCTTTGAAGAGAAGTTCTATAGCATTAGCCATGGCGTCACTATTGCCTGGCTCAACTAAAATGCCGGTTTCCATGTCACGCACTGAGTCACGTAGGCCGTGGACATTTGAGGCAATAACAGGAGTGCCGCTGGCGTTGGCCTCGATCACGGTTATTCCCCATCCCTCAACCATTGAAGGCTGTACGGCTACCCAGGCTTGCCCCAAGAGTCTCACTTTTTCCTGATCGGAGACGTAGTCATTAAAGATCACGGAATCTTCCAACGACAGCTGTTTGACCAGCCTCTTCAAGCTAGGGAGAGCATCCCCTGAACCAGCAATAGTAAATGTTGCTTGTGGATACTTTGCTAGTACTGCCCGGAATGCATGGACCGCGACATGGACGTTTTTATATGGTCTAAGTCGACCGACATACACTAAGGATGGGTAAGCTGTTTTCTTTGTCTTCTTAAAGAGAGCCGTAGTGATTCCCGGATTTACTACTTCAATAGTATCTTCCGTTGCCAAACCTAAATCTGCGATCTCTTGTTTAGATGATTCCGAAACCGTCAGGATTCTCTGATTACGGTATAGGTAAGGCATCAAATCAGATTCAATCAGCGCCGCAATCAGTGACAAAGGAAATGTTAGGTGTTTACGGAAGACATTTTGATGAATGTGATGGATTAGGAGGAAGATCGGCTTCCGAACATAAAAAGGAGTGAAAAAAGGAATTCCATTTTCGCAGTCAATCACAATGTCAAAGTATGGTCGGAAACGAAGGACGTAATAGATAAATGCCCAGAAGTAAACAGTATAAAAACCGCCCCGTCGAACAATCTGTACACCATTAACGACTTCATTACGAGGCTGTTTACCATCATTCCCGCAGAAGATGGTCGCTTTATAGCCATCCTTCACCAGTCTTTCGGCAATCTCATGGATGTAGCTTTCCGCTCCACCTGCCCAGACATGTTTTTTGTCTCGCCAGTTGAAGAATAAGACACGATATCCTGGCTCGGGGTCAGCATTATCTTTTTGGAAAGGAAGCTTGGAGAATAAGTCCCTAAAGTCCAACATGTTTTGCAGCGGCACACGGATGCGTTCATAGGAAAGATGCAAAACAAAGAGCACTACTGCATAGACGATACCTACCGCACTCATCACGTTCACGAACGTGGTTAAGGAATCATGGAATATCCATAAGGCAGCAACGAGCACGATTGATAAAAGGAATGAGACGAACGAAAAAAGATACTCTTTTTTGGCAAGGTGATAGGTAACTACGGTTTGTGACACTGTATAAAGGAGGATCCCAAAACCGTACAGCGGCAGTAAATCTTTGACGGCATTGAGTTTTTCTCCAAAGAAGTACGGAGCTGAGAGTGGTAACCCAACGCCCAAGATAAGGTAAGTCCCTAAACAGAGTAAGAAGGTCAGTGCCGCCAGCTGACGGAAGACTGCGGCGCTTTTCTCCCCGCGTCCTTCTTTATGAGAAACGATAGGTAAGATAAAGCCAGCCACCAGACTACCAGAGAAGAAGATAATCTTTCCTACTAACCCAGCCAAACCATACATACCCGCTTCATTGACTGATAAAAAGTGAACGGCAAGCAGGTTATCAACGCTGAAAAAGGCAATCGAGGAAAGTCCGGACAGAAGGGCCAAGGCAAAGAAAGACCAGGGGAAACGGAACTCTTTCATTCTGTTCTCCGGACCGTCCTGAGGGTCGGCCTTGCTGGCAAGCCAAGTGGAGACAAGAAATGCTAAACACATGGCGGCGGGGACACTGGCATAAACGACGTAATGCAGATCAATCTCCAACAACAGGAACGACAGCAGTAGACGGACCAAGGGCTCGATCAAAACAACGGCGCCGACAAAGCTGAAGCGTAGCCGACCGCGGAGGTATCCGTCGTTAATCGCGCCCAAGAAAATAAGCAGGACAAGTGGAGAGAACAAGAAGAATAAGGTGGGGGACTGGAAGTTGAAGAACTGTTGGAGGAAAGGAGTCAACATCAGCCACAGTCCCGCTGTTACCAAACCGACTAGTAACGCCCGACTACGATAGTACTTCCATAAGTTCTGGTTACTTTGGGAACCTGTTCTTCCAAGTAGGTGAGCAGTCTTGTGATTCACTGCCGAAGAGATTGCACTGTATGGAATATAGAAGAGATAGACCAAGCTAAGTGTCGTATTCAACAACGCAAAATCGCGGAAGGACAGCGTGCGTCCAAGGTACAAGCTTGTCACCATATTAAGGATGTTTGCGCCGATACTGGCAAAAACAAGAAGTACCCCTTCCCGGTAGGTGGGAGACGTTAACTTCTTCATGATCGCCTTGATCGGTAAGTAGTGAAGTTTTTGACGGATGAGCTCAAAGTTTTTGATCTTGCCGGAAACTAAGGAAAAAGGCTGAAGGAGATTGAGCTTGCGATCAACTGACGCCTCAGCCAGGACAGCCGCACTGGTATTTTCGGCCAGGGTTTTCACTTCTTTTTTCGCTTTCAGATGCAGTCCGTGAATTGTTTTCTCCCAGTAGTGCGGCTTCACGATTAACTGGTACAGCGCGATCACTCCTGCCACACTGACCATTAACCAGTAAAGCGGGATCAGATACACCCACTTCATCAATCCCCAGTGCTCACGTTTGGCACAGCCGATCATGTAGTAGTAAATAAACATGAAGTTACCGAACAATAGCGAAGTGACAGCCATGTAGAAAATAACTGAAGGGTAGAGTGCTTCAATACTCGGTCCCACATAGGCATACAAAACGAAGTAAGCGATCGTCAGCACCCATAAAATTGGGTTGATCAAGATAAACGAGATCTTTCCACCGATGGTGATTTGGAATAGAAAGGCATGAATCCCTTGATTTTTAATAAGTCCGACAGGATTGCGCATATGCAGCAGGTAGGTCTGCATGTAGCCTTTGATCCACCGCGAGCGCTGTCGTAGCCAGTTCTTGAAGTTACTATTTGCTTCTTCCAAAGTAGTGGAGTTGATAATGGCTGTCTTATAGCCTTGGTTGAAAAGACGTACACCTAAGTCACAGTCCTCCGTCACGTTGAAGGGATCCCATCCTTGGAGCATCAGCAGGTCTGCTGTCCGGAAGTGGTTACTTGTGCCGCCCAGCGGGATCGTGGTCTCGATTGACTGAAGGCCAGTCAGAATTACGTCAAACCACAACGAGTACTCTGCAGTAAAAAGGCGTGTTAACCAGTTTTGATGTGGATTGTAGTAGTTGAGTTTTGCTTGTAAGCACTTGATATTTGGGCCAACTTTTTGGAAAGCAATATAGCTCTTCTTGAGCTGCAGAGGATCAGGAGCATCTTCAGCGTCATAGATGACAACATACTCACCTTTTGCCAAGCTCAGGCCATAGTTGCAGGCTTTGGGCTTTGTCTTGGGTTGAGAGTTAGGCACCACGACCGCCCGCACATAGGAAGGAAGCTTCATCTCTTTTACTGCCTCGATGCTTTCCAGATCGTCTTCTTCAAGCAGCAGTTGGACATCAAGTTTTTTCTTTGGCCAGTCAAGCTGCTGAATCGCAGTCAAGAACTGAGGAATGACATGGGCTTCTCGGTAAAGCGGACAGAGAATGGTGTAGATGGGGAGCTTCCGATTGTCCAACTCCTGAATCTCCTCATCACTTGTGCTGATTTCTGGTGGTTGCCGCAAGCTTTTGAGGATTAAGAACAGGTTAAAGATCACGTCAACAAAGTAAATGAAGCTCAGAATCGCGACAACGACTTTAGCTGTGTCCAATGGATGTGTAACGAAACTCAGCACTAATATCAAAAGAAGAGCAGCTACCCCGACTTTTTGATAGAAGCTAAGCACATCCAACGCTGAATGATACGGCCGAAGAGTGGTATGGGTGACAAACCGTTTTCCTCTATGAACTAAACCGGCTCCGATCATGGAGCCTTTCTGTTTCGGGGAAATCAGGTATGGATGCTTCCGCTTCAGCTTATAGCTGATGGCTTGTCCGCCAATCTCACGGATGGATGAGATAAACTCAATCTTGGACTCTCCCAGCTTTCGTTTCTCAAAGGTAATATCAATCTCACCAATGCTGTAGCCGAGATTTTGTGCCGTAGTTAAGAGCGGAATATCGAGTGTCCATGCGGTGACGTCATCCCGATCAACATTTTCGATAATCTCCCGCTTAAAAACCTTTAGGCCAGACTGTACATCACAGTCCAGACCATGGAGCAGCTTACCGAAAACCCACTGGAAACCTTTACTCAAGGTATGGCGCAGGCGACTATCCTGGTAGTTATTTCTCCTGGCAACTGCCACTCCCTTTTCCTGGGCGATACGAAGCATCTCCGGTAATGCCTCAGGGGGATACTGCAAATCAGCATCAATCATGGCTAGATAAGGAGCCTTGCTGACTGCTGCACCCTCTAAGATCGAGAATGCCTTTCCTTGTCTGCCCTTTTTATGGAGAATCGTCAACGGGTAAGTCTTTGCAAAATCTTGCAGAACATCTACAGTGTCGTCGGAAGAGTTATCGTCTACAAAGTAGAGATGATAAGATATGTGAGCTTTTGTAAGTGTTTCGTCCAGGCGTAGTACTAGTGGGCCAACGTTGTCAGCTTCGTTATAGACTGGAATAATAACATCGAGTTGCGTGGGCATGGTATCTATAAGGGTCACTACTCATATGCCTGTAATACGGATTATCTCTGAACTGTGAGATTATACAAAGTATAGTCCTATAAGCAACAGTAAGAACAGTGGTACACCAGACCAAATTGAAATGAAAACGTTATTAAACTTCGTCATTGCACTTGTTCTTCTTGGTTGGTCAACCTCGCCAGTCTCTGCGAACGCAACAGCCTGGTGGGAGTTTCAGGCAGTAGATACGATGAAGTACTCGAGAGACCTGAGCGGGGAGCTACTGGAAAATCCTCAGAAACTGAAACAAATCACTGACCAGCAAGTCAAAAGTATTGCCGACTTGGGCGCTACCCACGTCGCTATTGCCACGCCGTATGACGAGAAGTTTTTGCCTGTCCTCAAAGAATGGGTGGCAGCAGCCAGGCGTTACGGACTCAAAGTTTGGTTCCGGGGTAACTTGTCCGGATGGGAAGAGTGGTTTGGTTTTCCCCGTATTAGTAGAGAAGAGCATCTGAAAAAGATTGGTGAGTTTATCCGGAACAATCCGACCTTATTTGAAAACGGTGACTACTTCTCGGCTTGTCCAGAATGTGAAAACGGTGGCCCCGGCGACCCTCGCCAAACTGGTGATGTGGCGGGCTATCGACAGTTTTTAATTGCCGAGTACCAAGAACAGCTGCAGGCTTTCCGGGATATCAACAAGAACGTCCAAGTCAACTTAAACTCTATGAACGGGGACGTAGCCAAGTTGGTTATGGACAAGGCCACGACCACGGCACTAGGTGGCCAGGTAGTCGTAGACCATTATGTCGAAACACCAGCCGAGCTCGATCAGGACATCACCGCTTTTGCCGAGGCAAGCGGCGGAAAGGTGATCTTGGGTGAGTTTGGGGCACCCATTCCTGATATTCATGGGCATATGACTGAGGAGCAGCAGGCAGAGTGGCTCAAGCAGAGCTTCCATCTCCTTGCCCAAAACCCCAATCTAGTCGGTCTGAGTTATTGGACAAATGTTGGTGGCTCGACCTCTCTGTGGACCGAGGACGGAACTCCTAAGCAAGCAGCTCAAGTAGTCAAAGTAGCCTTCACTCCTCGTGTCCTGACCGGTAAGGTAGTTAACCCTCTCGACCAGGAAGTTCAGGCCACCTTGCGCTTGGGTCCCAAGACAGTCACGACTGAGAACGGAAGCTATCAACTTCCTTATATTGATGAAACAGGGATCGTCAGAGTTTCGGCAAATGGTTATGCCGGTCAGGAATACTACGTGACTGAGCTCCAACAGCACCCCGTCATTGAGCTTATTCCTACTCGGCCGAGTCTATGGTACCGGCTACAAGCTTGGGTTAGGCAGTTAAGCTCCCGTTTAGGTTTCTAACTTCTCCATTTTCTGTTACGGTTAATTGAAACTGATATCAAAAAGTACTTTATATATCAAAATAGTATTGATTTCGCGTAATTTTCGTGTAATATGACGCCACCTGCCTAGAGAGACAGGTTGTGTTATGAGACGACTTTCTGTTCTTTTAGTCCTTGGACTTTTTTTTCAACTCAGCGTCCAGACAGTCAGGGCGGTGAGTGACCCTCCACTTTTTACGTGCATTACTCCCATTGGTGAAGTCATTGCTACCTATCCTTCCGGGACTCATGGTATCCCAGGTGATAATGGTACCTACACGGGGAGTGATACTGTGTATCGGATTGATAGTGATCACCTCTTACAATGTTTTTGTCCGGATAATAACCAGTCCGGCATTCAAAGTAACTGGTGGAAGATTAGTGGCTTAAGTGAAGAAGACATTAGCTTTTTCCGCAAACGAGGCTGGATCTATGTCCCCAACGGTGCTCTATGGGGTTTGGATGAGGCGCCCTACTTGGTCAGGAATGAGTTCTATGCGTGTCAAGGCCAAGGCGGAGGCGGTGACAATGGAGGTGGTGGTGGTAGTTCATCCAGCAGTTCAGGTGGCTCTAGCTCTAGTGACAGCGGTGTGGGTGGGGGTGCCGGCAGTGTCTTAGGTGTTTCGGCGCTGGCTGAGACCGGTAGTGCCAGAACGATTCTCGCCTTTTTAATAATCGGTGGGTTGTTTGCGTTTGCTGCCTACAAGCTGCGTCGTCAGTAACGAGAGGTCATCCAAATGACGCGTCGTTCTCTCTTTACTCTCTGTTTACTTTTCAGCTTTGCATCACTAACTTTCTCTGGCTTCCTGCTCCTGCGACGGTATATAACCTTTCCCTTTGATCCTCAACTGACTCCGATTGTCCATGCTGAGGTGGAAGAGAAAGAGCCTTTCCCTGTCCAGCTGGTGATTCCCAGCCAACGCATCGAGCTCCCCATTATTCCTTCCCAGCTCAAGGATGAGCAGTGGCAGATCACAGGCAACGGAGTCTCTCTGCTGCAAACGTCTCAGCCAACCCTCAAAGAAAAGGGGCTTATCATTTATGGCCATAA
Source organism: Patescibacteria group bacterium (assembly GCA_019454415.1). GTDB lineage: Bacteria > Patescibacteriota > Microgenomatia > UBA1400 > PJMF01 > UBA924. The sequence continues at coordinate 14,623 of JACFOI010000010.1, forward strand.
CTGGAAGTCGCTCTTGGGAGATCTACACAAGGCAAAGATTGGCGAAAAGATCACCCTCGTCTACAACAACGGTGATGCTACACAGTACGTCATCCAAAGTATCATGACCGTTCGGCCTACTCAGCTGGATGTCTTAGATCTTGCCGAGGCTGACACGCTTTTGGTCTACACGTGTACTGGGTTTTTGGACAGCCAACGGTTAGTCGTGCTGGCCCATCGATAATAAGCTACTGAGCAGGATTATCTCCCGGGCGGCAGTGGCCGTTAAAAAGATCGTTGTCTTTACAGGTGGAGCCATCGGGGAAGGTGCAAGTAGCGTTAGGCTCTGCCAAGGTTTGACCTCCCACCCAGGCACAGTACTTTTGTGCCACTGTGTCATATCCCGTAGTACGGACACCCCCTACTGGGCAGTCACCACGGAAAAGTGCCCACTCTTCACAGGCGTATGCGTCTTCAAAGGTACAGAGGCCGTACTCGCCGCCATCACCTCTTCGCTGAATGATCAGTGTTCCGCCTTTGGCTGTACAGTTCTCAGATGCGGGGTTGGCAAGTCCAGTCGCTGGAGATGCAGAGGCGGCGGGAGTGA
>JACFOI010000010.1:15308-36366 GCA_019454415.1 Patescibacteria group bacterium
AGTTTGCTGAGCAGCAGCGTCAGTTCTGTCATTACGGCGAACATCTTCTCGTCCGGCTTTTTGATCGGAAATTCTCAATACAGGAAGGGAGTCTGCCATGGTCTTATAGCGGATGACATCAAAATATGCTGCCACTGTTACACCCGCAATCACTACACAACCTAGACAGAACAGGAGAAGTGTTTTGTTGGGCATAATCTCATTATATAGTTTTTTTAAGAGCGTGTTATGATCTTTTGCGTAGCGCACGGTTTTATGCGTAACACACAGACTTTTCCCTCATTTGAAAGCCTGCTGCGACAGCCTCAAATTGCCGAATCCTTCATCTCCCAAAAAATCGAACGACTAAAGAAAAAAGGAATCTATCAATGGATCTGGTCGGAGTTTGAAAGAGAAAGCTCCATCGATCCGCAAATATCCTATCCCTCCCAAGGACTGGTCAGAACGCCCTATGACAGTGACCGCGGCAAAGACGCAGTAGTTATTCAGCTGGAAAAAGAACTGATCGAAAACACGATCAGCACCCAGCTCTATTACTTAGAGCTGCTTAATCACCCGGACCGCCTCAAGGCACTTTTGCGAGCCAACGCTCAACCATTTGTCCCTCCAAGTGTAAAACGGGCTCAGCCAATCTTTGTTCAAGCCGAAGCAGAGCGGAGAGCAATTGCTATTACTGAGTTGGCACTGCAAGCACAAGGAGCCGATCGGCCGCGAGCAAGTCGGACGCAAAGATTACTGAGCGGGCCATTTGTAAAGTTGGGATTGCAGGCACGAAGTATCTTATGTGGTTCTGCTAATCCTGAGTGTTGGGGTTCTGCGCCGGCACTGGCAGTGATGGCGCAAGTTCACTCATTGGTAGGAATACCTCGAGATGGATTCTTTACCGATATTCAGCGGCAAGTCGACTTAGCCAAAAAGGCACTAGAGTGGCTGGAAAAAAGTCCAGTTCTCATCGATCGACCTCAGCGGGAACAGCAACACCTTTTAGGATTTTGGCGAAGAAACTTAATGGGAGTCTTAGAACCGGAAGCAACAAAGGCACTGCCACGTGCCGAAGCTCTCTATAACGCTGGGGTACGCACCTTCCGCGTTTACTCACCGGAGCCGGGAACCGATCTAGTATGGACAGTAATGAAGCTGCGTCAGCTGCAGCGTAAGAAAGGGTGGGAAGAGATTGAGATCTTTGCTGGTCAGGTGATTAGTGTGGAGCAGGCCATCGACCTCCAAAAGCGAGGAGCCAATGGTATGTATGTCGGGATTGGAGGAGGCGGTCGTTGCATTACTGGTGTGCGGAGCGGCCTGGCAATCGACTGGCCACAATTAGTCGAGAAACTCCGGGGTCAGCTTCACATTCCGATCATTGTCGAAGGCGGCGCCAGTGACGCCATTGCTCAAACGTTGGCCGTTGGTGCAACCGGGATAGGAGTAACTCGATCTGTGGGAGGTGGCACGATTGAATCACCTGGCGGGTGGTGTTACCTGAAAGACGCGATCAGTATGTTCAAGCCTTATGGAGGTGAGGCTTCAGCCCGAGTCAAATACATGGGTGGTCGGGGTGGCCCGTTTGGCGTCATTCAGTATGTGGAAGGACAAACGACAGAAGCCAACATTAACTATGATCGCGTAACCGTTCCGACGCTCTTGCACAACTACTATCTCCTCAACGGAGATGCGATCTTGAGTCTGGTTTTCCAGAATGCGGTAGATATTCCCGAGTTTCAGGAAGTCGCCTTTAATGCTTTGGTAAGAGTGACTCCGATGGACTTGACTCTCAGGAACACGCACTGAGTATCACATGCCTTAGTCACGGATTTTCATCAAGACGACGACTGCTAAAAAAGCAGCCAAAATATTCAGGAAAGTGACGAGGGACAGGCCATTCACTAAGCCGGCAATGCCGTTTGCCGTCCACGCCGCGAACAGCCCATCAGCGACCAAGAGCACGGCTCCCAAAATATAGAGCACCAAGAAATATGGCTGAATCTGCTTTTTTTCCTTTGAAGAATTGAAGACTTGGATCCCCCAACCGATCACGATCAACAGTAGCCCGACAATTGACATCTTGCCTCCTTGTTCACTCAGTGTACTGTGTTTAGGCGCCAAAGTCAGCAATGAAGCAGGTATACTCTCCACCGGCACCGAAAGATAAAAAGAGGAGTCGATCACCGTTTTCTAGCGCTTCTAGCTGTCTGCCGAATGCAATCGGAATCGTTGCGACCGGTACGTTGCCTTCGTTGATCTCCCAATGAATCTGGTCCTCCGTGAAGCCGCGTTTTTCGCGCGTCATTCGTTTGACTGCTCCGTCAAAGACAGTTTTACTCGGGTGGTGGATGATCACCCGTTTGATATCCGTAACACTTCCTCCCTGAGCAATGTACTCATCCATAACTTCATCAGCCAGCCGCATCGCGTACGTGATAAACGCGCCGCTGGCACGTGGATCCATTTCAATCGGGCCATCATGATCAGGTTTCTTTAAGAACTGGGCTGTGTACAGATCTTCTTTATCCACTTCATCCCAGTCATCATAGGGGCGAGGGACTTTCAGAAACTCCGTTCCTCGCTCTTCTGACATCGACTTATGCAAGACCATCTTCAGCGAGCTTGGTGATTCGGGGTGGTACTTCCAGACCATAGCTGCTGCTCCGGTGGAAAAGAATTGAGGAGACAGCGGGTCGCCACCCTTGTCAGCCATTCGATTGGCATCATCAAGAGCAAAAAGGACGATGTTGGCAGGAGTTCCCTGAGCAAAGTTTAGATTATGGGCGGCAATCTTTTGATCAAAGTCACCCTCCAATACTCGGGCAATGGCATGACCGCTGGAGTTGCAGGCTTCACAGATGCGGACCATCGGCACATCAGCAGGAATACCTGCGGCAGATGCCCAGTCATGATCGAAGTGAGGATCAATCGGAATACTGGTCACGGCGATAAAGAGATCCACTTCTTTAGGGGAAATACCTTGGGCAGAAAGTGCATTCGAGATCAACTCCGCTGCTACTAGCTCTTGGGTGAGTTGATACTCAACTTTTTCCAGACCCGTAGGCATTTGGCGGAGGACGGAAAATCCGGTTTGACCGGTGTAGTCCACCACTCCTCCTCGGCCAAGATTTTCCATCAGTCGCTGCGTCTCAGCAAAAATTTCTTCCGGCGAGTTCAGCGGCTTGCCATAAAACGCTGAAGCTACTGAAACCTCCGCTCCCGAATGATGATGGACGGGATCCTCATCCCAAATCCACTCCTCGGCTGAAGCAAGAATTCGCTCGCGGCTGTGTAGGTGAAGGAGAGAATTGGCAAGCAGGTCAGGCTGGTCGTTTCCCAGTTCTTGAACAGCTCCAAGTTCATTAAATGTCCGGGTGCCAACACGCTCAGAAGTTATCATAGTGAGAGTATAGTACCAAATATCTTGGAAAATGGTTTAAATGCTGGTGTTCACTACTCTCGTTCTAGGACAGCCAGTCCAAGATAGCAGCAGCAGTCCACGCCTGCTGCCGGCAACCTTTTTTACCGGTTACTGAGATGTACTCTGTGTACTTGCCAGCTTCAACTGAGCAGTACAGCTCAATCGGACAGCGGAAGTGAGTGAGAGGAAGCAGCGAAGCGGTACGAAGAGCTGAAGCTTGTGCCTGGAAACCCCACCGTACCAGTCCCTCATAGATCATACTGTTCAGAACGGGCCAGAAACTTCCGTTGTGATAGGAGTGATTAGACGGGTCAAAGGTAGGGGAAAGCTGGCTCATGGTCCGAACGCCGGCATGCCGATCAAACATATCTTCACTAAAGGCTCGTTCTACCCAAGCATTCATCATTTCAGACTCAATGATCGCTTCCTGATTACCATGTGCACTGCGGAAGGTTGCCCAAAGGCACAAGAGCGGATTTCCGGTAATTGTAGAAATAGGCTGTTTGTGACCATCGAGCGCTTGGTGGGCATAGATTGGTTTGCCTGAGGCATCCCGAAGGATAAAGCGCTGATTGAAGCCAAGCTTGAGATTATCGGCAAAGTGTTCCAATCGAGTCGCGAAGCGTTTTCGATCAACGCGGTCGCGGAAAAACTCGGCCCAGGTTTTAAGGGCCAGCCAAGCAATTGCTTGAACTTCAACTGCTGCAATCGGATAAGCAGGAAAGACCCCCTCAACGGAAGTTAAACAGGCATGCGAGTCAGTCCATGACTGGACAACTAAACCGCCGAACTTCCGCTCTGTCGGTAGTTCGTACTCAATGAAGTAGTCATGATCTTTATCGCCGTCGGTCATTAACCACTTCAAGCCAGCTTCCACACTGGGCAGAACGCGTAGTAAGAAGTCATTGTCTTGGGTGATCTGCCAGTATCGGTGATAAGCTATGAGTAAAAGCGGAGTCGCATCTACGGAGTCATAGTTTCGCAGAATCTTATCGGGATACACGTACCAAGGTTTTGGCCTGTTGATTAATCGCTCGTAGTTGCTTTGGCGGAACTCATGAATAAACTTGCCCGGCTCTTCACCGCTCTCGATTGTGTATCTTTTTCCTTGGAGTAAGGTATGAGTAAGCAGGGTCCGTTGGCAAATCTCAAGCAGTTTCGTATCAGGTTTTTTCCGATACACTTCTAAAAGTTTTAAGATGCTGATCGCACTATCACGGCCAAAAAGACACCCGTACGCTTCCTGTCGGCTGGACGCAGCAATTCCTTGTTCGTCTGCCAGTTCTAAAATTGAATCGTACGCGGAGTTATACAAAAACTGAAGTTGTTCGGGATTCAAAGACTCACTCATGGGCAATTTCAAGTGAGTAATATCGCATTATTATTTCTTACAATCAATTCTATCAATCTATATCAATCTTCGCTGAAACGGAGGAAAACATCGAGAAACGAGGTGTGAGGAGGAAGGGTTTTTGGGCGAGTGGCGTATCGATATAGTCTCTGGCCGTCAGCAGCTTGTAAAGCTTTTCGTACTCATCGGCCATCTTTTTGGCAGAGAAGGTTCCCAGGGAGTACTGTCGACAGTAACGCCGGTGAAGGCTCGCCGTTTGAGGAATCAAGGCCGCCATATGTTCAATGCTTTCGGCAATAAAGCCAGTTTTGCCATCCTGAATGATTTCCGGAATTGAGCCGCGCCGCAGTGCAACCACCGGACAGCCGCAAGCCATTGCTTCAATCAGGGTAAGACCAAACGGCTCGCGCCATAATCCTGGATGGAGAAAACACATTGCCTCGCTCATCAGTTTATTGCGTTCTGCTTCGTTGACCTCTCCAATCCACTGGATATTTTTTGACAAATACGGTGCCACATCCTGATCAAAGTACCTTTGCTGATCTGGCTCAAGCTTAGCGGCCAGAATGAGTGGCATCTTGAGCTCTGCAGCTAGTTGAACAGCAATGTGTGTTCCTTTTTGGGGAGTGATTCGACCCACGTAGAGCAGATAGTTCCCTGGCCTCTCCGAAAACGGGTAGTGTTCCATGTGCAGGCCGTTATAGATTGTCCCGGCCATATTCATCTGATCAAGGCCAGACCCCTGATCTTTGGAGATGGTCACGATGTGAGTTTTACGAAGGCTTTGGAAAACATGAATGTTGTGGTCAAAGAACGCACCGTGCATGGTCTGTACGACTGGTGTCGGGGAGAGCTCTGCCGTCGGTAAGCTGAAGACACCACAATGATCATGAATGATGTCAAACTCTTTAGCCCTACTGTACGCAGCACCGATGTGTCGTAGCGTCCAGCCGTTTTTTTCACGTTCCCCGATTATTCCTGCTTCACGCAGGCTACGTGGGCAGATAGATGAGAGAGTGGCTCCGGTAATAGAGTCTCCACTAGCAAACAAGGTAACGTCATGACCTCGCCGCACTAGTTCTTCGGTCAGGGCAGAAATAACTCTCTCAGTTCCACCGTACTTTCGGGGAGGAATCCGTTCGACAATAGGAGCGATTTGGGCAATTTTCATAATAGGGAGATCATGGGTGCTTGCAGTGTGGATAAGTTGGGAGCACTGTAAGAATGGGTAAAGAAAAATGTAATCCCCATACAGGGACGGACACTGCCTCGGCTTATTGACGAAACCACATTTAGGTGTATTCTTATTAAGTCCCCATATGGGGGACTACAAAACTCATATGTTTCATACAAAAACCAAAAAAGATAACGTTCTTCATCGGCTGAAAATCATCCGTGGCCACTTGGACAAGATCGTGCAGATGGTGGAAGACGATGCCTACTGCATTGACGTACTCACTCAGACAAAAGCAGTCCAGAGCTCTTTAAATAAAGTGGACGAAGTCCTGCTGGAAAACCATTTGTCTCATTGTGTAGTGGAACACATTCAAGAGGGACAGACACAGCTTGCAGTCGACGAAGTCATGAAAGTGTTCAGGAAGAAGAGTTGAGTCTATGAATGTACTTGTTAATTTGATCGGCGTAGCACTCATTATTTTGACAACTTGGTTTTTTCTTTTTAAGAAAGAAGGACCAGCTGTCAAAGTGAACAAAAAAATCAGAGTCACCGTCGATGGTGGATATCATCCTGAAGTTCTTGAAGTACCAGTTGGCGTTACAACGACGCTGGAGTTTTTTCGCAAAGATCCAACTTCCTGCCTTGAAGAAGTCATTTTCCCCGATTTTCATATCCGTCAATTTCTGCCGTTGAACCAGAGTGTAGAACTCACACTGACTCCCAAAGAAAAAGGAGAGTATTCCTTTCACTGTGGCATGAGTATGTTTTTTGGAAAGCTGAAAGTAGTCTGAACTATGAAAAAGAAAAGTTTCCCGATTTCCGGGATGCACTGCGCCAGTTGCGCCGTCAACGTCCAGCGAGCGCTTCACAAACTTCCGGGAGTCGTAGCTGCTTCAGTGAACTACGCCAACGAACAGGCAAGTATCGAATACGATGAAGACGCTTATAAAGATGAGGCTGTACAAAAGGCTGTGGAGTCGCTTGGTTATAAGGCGCACCTTGATGCTCATAATGATCAAGATGTAATTGCAGTAGAGAGAGCTAAAGAACTGAGCGAGCTGAAAAAAAAGCTGATCGTCAGTGTCTCACTCAATATCTTACTTCTGATCGGAGCAATGCTGCCGTTTGCTCCGGAGTTTCTTAAACAGATGTGGGTGATGTGGCTTTTGGCTACCCCTATCCAGTTCTGGGCTGGTGGTCAGTACTATCGAAGTACGCTTTCGGGGTTAAAGAACCGGACGGCCAACATGGATACCTTGATTGCGTTAGGAACGTCGGTTGCTTACTTCTTCTCAGTGATTGTGGTGCTCTTTGAGGGTTTCTTTGAGTCGATCGGCATTGAACGACACGTCTACTTTGAAGTTTCCTCGACGATTATCACCTTAATTCTGTTAGGGAAGTACTTGGAGCTTCGTGCCAAAGGTCAAACTTCGGAAGCAATCAAAAAACTGTTCAGCTTGCAAGCAAAGACAGCACACGTGCTGCGTGATGGAAAAGAACAGGATATCCCGCTTGCAGAAGTTCAGAGGGGTGATCACTTGTTGGTGAAACCTGGGGAAAAGATTCCAGTTGATGGCCTCATTGTCAAAGGCGAGACCGCTATAGATGAAAGTATGGTGACTGGAGAAAGTCTTCCGGTTGCTAAAAAGATCGATGATTCGGTCATCGGTTCCACACTTAATCAACATGGTGCATTTGAGATGGTCGCGGAGCGGGTTGGTTCCGAAACTTTATTAGCGCAGATCATCGAGCTCGTTAAACAGGCACAGGGTTCCCGCGCGCCGATTCAGAAACTAACTGATAAAGTTTCCGCCGTTTTCGTGCCGGTCGTGATTGTGATTTCACTCATAACTTTTTTAATTTGGTTTAACATCGGCCCAGAGCCACAGTTTATTCGGGCACTTATCAGCATGATCTCGGTACTGATTATCGCGTGTCCGTGTGCGCTTGGTCTGGCGACTCCCACCTCACTGATTGTCGGAATTGGCAAAGGGGCTGAAAACGGGATCCTAGTCAAAGACGCTGAGGCGCTGGAACGAGCGAGCAAGGTCAACACTGTGGTCTTTGACAAAACAGGCACGTTGACTGAAGGCAAACCTCTTGTTCAAGACTTCTTTGTTTTACCCAGCCAGGATAAAGAAAAAATCAGCCGGATGGTCCTAGCGACGGAGAAACAGTCACATCATCCACTAGCTATGGCAGTAGTTCGCTTTTTGGAAGGTAAAGTTGGTCCTGCTGAGCCAGATACCCTTAAGGATTCTTCCGGCAAAGGTGTGACCGCAACCTTTGGCAAGCAACAACTGGGTATTGGTACTCAAAGTTTAATGAAGGAACTGGAAGCCACAGTTCCCACTGCACTGCAACAGATGGCTGCAGATTGGCAAGAGAAAGCATGGACAGTTTCGTTTATTAGTTTAAATGGTGAGGCTGTAGGGGTGATTGCGATCGCTGATACGATCAAGGCTTCTGCCAAAGAGACACTCAGTCAACTGAGCCAGATGAAGATTTCCAGTGTGATGATGACCGGTGACAATCAGAAAACTGCCCAAGCTATTGCCGCTCAACTTGGTCTTAAAGCCGTTCTGGCTGAAGTACTTCCGCAAGATAAAGAGAGCCAAGTCCGGGCACTGAAGGATCAAGGGAAAGTAGTAGGAATGGTCGGTGACGGCATCAATGATGCACCAGCACTTGCTAGTGCAGACGTGGGCATGGCCATGGGTGGCGGAGCAGATATTGCTATGGAGTCGGCAGGAATCACCTTGCTTCGTAGCGACATCTCGCTTGTCCCGCAGGCGCTCAAGCTCGCCAAACATACCATGCGCAATATTCAAGAAAACCTAGTCTGGGCATTTGGCTACAACGTCATCCTGATCCCGGTGGCAATGGGAGCGCTTTATCCTTTCTTTAAGCTACAACTAAACCCGATTATTGCTAGTGCAGCCATGGCACTTTCCAGTGTCTCAGTGGTCGCCAACGCGCTCCGGTTGAAAAGTATTCGTTTGAAAAGGGAACAATCATGAACTATTGGCTGATTTTCTTAACGGGTTTGACGACTGGCGGACTTTCCTGCTTGGCTATGCAAGGAGGGCTTCTGGCAAGCATCATTGCCAATCAGAAAGAAGAAGAAATCGATGATGCCAGCCTGAGTAAGGAAGAGCTCAAAGAAAAGAAGAGACAGAAGTACCTGTCTATGCTTCAAAAGAACACCCTAGCACAGTCTTTCGACCAGCTGGACTGGCTACCGGTTTTCTTCTTTTTAGGAACAAAACTGATTGCCCACGTAGCTCTTGGATTTTTGCTGGGGACGCTGGGAGCTTACATCCAGCTCAGCTTATCTATCCGGTTAATTTTCCAAACGTTGGCTGCTTTATTCATGTTGGCCACCGCAGCTAACCTGCTGGATATTCACCCTATTTTTCGGTATGTCGTTTTCCAGCCACCCAAGTTTGTGCAACGCTTGGTTCGGAACTCAACAAAAAGTAAAGCCTTTTTCACACCAGCAGTACTAGGATTTTTGACGATTTTTATTCCCTGTGGCGTGACGCAAGCAATGGAAGTGTTGGCAATTACTTCGGGCAACGGACTTTCGGGAGCACTGATTATGTTTGCGTTTGTCTTAGGGACTTCTCCAATCTTTGCGTTCGTCGGAATTGCAACAGCCAAACTGTCAGAGGCCTTCCGGCAAAGATTCATGAAGTTGGCGGCATGGCTACTCATCTTCATGGGACTCTCCGGCATCAATGGCGTACTGACAGTACTCGACTTTCCCATCACTTTTCAAAATCTAACCCGGCCAGTCGTCTACTACTTCTCCGACGAGCGGCTTCAGGATATGAAACGTAACGGACAGCTGCCCGCCCAAGCGACAGGGGTTCAAAGAGTAGTCATCCAAGCTGGCAATAATGGCTACAATCCGACCCGTGTCCGGGTCCGCGCTGGTCAACCAGTAGAGCTAACAGTCCAGTCAAAGAACTCTTACTCTTGTGCTAACTACTTCTTCCTGAAAGCATTTCAAATCTCATTGGAGCTAGGCCCGAATGACAGCAAAAGTGTGACATTCACCCCCGACAAACCAGGAAAGTATCAGTACAGCTGTGCCATGGGCATGTATACGGGGATCATGGAGGTACTCTAGTATGTTTAATCTGTTTAAGAAGAAAGAAGTTCCAGGAACAGAGGTGACTCTCAGAATTGAAGGCATGCACTGTTCAAGTTGTGCGATGAGTATCGACGGTCTGCTGGAAGAAACGGAAGGTATCATCTCTTGTTCGACAAGTTATGCCCAGGCGAAAGTGACAATTAAATTTGATCCGGCAAAAACTTCCAAAGAAAGAATCCTTGAGGTGCTGAGCAAGATGGAGTACCATTTTTTTGAGGAGACCTCAGTTAACTCTCATGAAACCGAACCGAGATAAAAAAGGACTAAAAACCAAGTGGGCATACATTCTGGTTGCGGGCGTCTGTACAGTTTTTTTCTTTTTCCTGATCACAAGCCTCTGGATTGGATATGAAGTAAGTAGTAGCTGTCAAAATGCACGTAAGCTGTATGCCGGAGACTGCGTTCAAGCATTGACGTCCCTTCTGGAAGATGAAGGTCAAAGCTACCGTTCCCGAAATAAGGCAATTTGGGCACTTGGTCAATTAGGGGACTCTCGCGCTTTGTCTACTCTCCAAGAGTACTACACTGGAGATATTCCCGATCGAGAGGCCTTGGATGAGATGATTAGTCAATATGAATTACAAAAAGCGATAGCGTTGACTAGTGGCGGAACGAATATTTCAGCAGTGATTTGGAAAAGGTTCGTTAGGTAACTATTTTCTTATATAGATATTTTAATTTGGCGGAGGCGGAGGGACTCGAACCCACGAGACCTTGCGGTCGGCGGTTTAGTAAACCGCTGCAATAGCCACTATGCGACGCCTCCAGACAACTCCGGAGAGCACTGCGAAGTATAGCAAACCAATGATATGCTGGCAGCTGTTGTTTCCGGGAGCTATTTTATGAAACACGGACTAAAAAAGCCGTTGGGAACTGCCTTTTTCCAGAGAGATCCCGTGGTAGTCGCCCGGGAATTACTCGGAAAAGTGCTTCTTCATACTCACAATCACCAGACTATCGCAGGCGTGATTACAGAAACTGAGGCCTATGGCGGGGCCGATGATCCTGCCTCACATGCATTTAGAGGGAAGACGGCACGGAACTGGCCGATGTTCGAGGGCGCGGGTTTGGTCTATGTTTATCTGATCTACGGGGTTCACTATTGTTTTAACGTCACGGCAGGTCAGAAAGGTGACGTGGGCGCGGTCCTGATTCGATCCTTACTTGTGTTGCCGGATTATCAGCAAGTAGTTGGGCCGGGGAAAGCCGGAAAGACTATGGGTTTTACTCGTGCTAATACTGGTATGCGGGTCACAGAGCCCCAGTCACCGATTGTTTTTCAGGACTGGGGTCTTCAGCCTCTATCAGCCTCAACCACCGCCAGAATCGGCATCCGTCGAGGCACCGATAAGCCGTGGAGATTTACTACAACAGGTGTTTCTGCTCGTCAAACGTAGAAGGTTCATCAATTAAATCACTACGACCACCCTTTACGACATCCTCGTCTTCCCCCGTCACATCTCCGTTATCTGTGAGCATAAAGTATCGAATCTCTATCATGTCCATCTCCTTTCTGTATATATGGAAATCCTAATACATGGCAGAATGAGGGAATCAAGAGACCTGCAAGAAAAAGGTAAAGTTTTAATGAGAAGAAACCGTCCGAATAAGATGCTGCAACACATCAAGAGAGAACGGTTTAGGAAGAAAACCATTTACGTCAATCTTCGTAGAAATATCTTTTCCACGTGGGTGAGCAGACATCAGGATGATAGGGATACGGGTAAACTCTTTCTCAGAACGAATCAAGCGAGACACTTCCTGGCCGTCAGTACCTGAGAGAAGGAGGTCCAAAAAAATCAGCTGAGGTTGAACTTCTCTTAAGGTACTTAGGATCTTTTTGTTTTCCCTCACCCCAACACCTTCAAAGTCCCATAATTCCAGTGCGGCTTGGAGCGCTTCGATGACTCCCAAGTCATCATCAATAATTACTGCTTTTTTCACAATCCCTCCTTAAACACCCTTTCTCCTCGGTAAACTGACGAAAAATGTTGATCCATTCTGTGGTTTACTCTTGACCCATATCTGTCCGTTGTGCTGATTGATGATCGTCTTTGAGATGAAGAGGCCCATTCCCAAGCCCGGGAAGGTTTGATCTTTTTCATCGAAGACTCGATAAAAACGCTGGAAAATCTGGGTCTGGTATTCCGGGGCAATTCCTATTCCAAAATCTTGAATACTAACAGTTACTTTCTTATCTTCTTGTCGCAATTGAATAATAATTTCGGAAGCATCTGGTGAGTATTTAGCGGCATTACTTATTAAGTTGCTGAACACTTGACTGAGTCGTAATCTGTCAGCGTGTACATATGACTCTTTGGAACTTTTAAAAATAATCTGATGCTGAATAGTTGGCTGGATGGTTTGAATGACTTCAGCCAAAAGTTCATTAAGGGACAGTTTTTCTTTATTGAGGGCTAACTGCCCGCGTTGGATCTTAGAGAGGTCGAGTAACTCGTAAACGAGCTCAGTCAAACGGTCAACTTCGCTTTCCATCCGATTCAGGTACTGGCTCACTTTTGAGCTCGCCTGAATACTTTTATGTGTCTTTAACACCTGCGTAAATACTTTGAGACTTGTTAAGGGTGTCTTTAGTTCATGACTGGCTGTTGCAATAAACTCGTCTTTTCGCTGTTCAAGTTTCATTCTTTCCGAGATATCAGTGACGACACCTCGGAAACCAACTACTTCATCATGTTTGTCCAAGATCGGCAAAAACCTGCTTTCTACCCAAATGTATTTACCGTCCTTTTTCCGCCACCTGAATCTGACCAGCCCAGGAGTGCGTTCTCGGATCACTTTCTGACGTTCGGTCTCAAATCGCTTCACATCTTCAGGATGAATAATTGACTGAGCAAACTCTTCTTTATTCATCCACGTTTCCAGTGGGTAGCCAAGCAGCTCCTGGACGTACACATTCATAAAAGTGATGCGGGAGGGCTGATTCGGTGACTGGAAGTGTGACTCGAAAACGACGCATGGAACGTTCTCAAATAGTCGGAATAAACGTTGACGCTCTTTTCGAATTTCGTCATACAACTGAGTGTTTTCGACAAACAGGGAAACACGGAGTGAGAGCTGTCGGATCCACTCAAGATCATCCTCAGAGTAGTGCCCCTCCGACTCGGCGAGAACAAACGTAATCGCGCCAACTGCCTTTTGCTGAACGCAGAGCGGATAAATAATGACTGAGTTCAGTTTAAGCTTTTTCGCAATTCGCCGTTGCTCGGGAGAGAGATTTTCTTGATCTAAAAGATCAGACGTAACTTCTGAAATGAAAAGTGGCTTTTGTGTTTTAACTACCTGTGCCAGCCCCCTGCTTGTTTGAAGGGTGGCGGGCATCTTGCTCCGAATCTTTTTAGCGTACTCCACCATCTCAGGGTCTTTATGGGCGAGTGCAAGCTGCTGAAAAGTCTCGCCTTCTAAAATATCGACGCTGCACCAATCCGCCACAAACTTGACTGCCAACTCACACATCTGTTGAAGAGTTTTCTGGTAATCCGTAGACGGAATCAGCAGCCGACTTGCTTCGGACTTAAACTTTAAAAAGAGTTCTTCCTTCTTTCTCTTGGTAATGTCGTAGTTAACTCCGAGCAGCTGAACGGCTTCTCCCTCCTCGTTATAAAAAAAGCGTCCTCTCCCACGAATCCAACGTAACTGGCTATCCGGTAAAATGATCCGAAACTCCGTGTCAAAGTTCTGATGTTTTTCGGATGACTCCTCGATTAAGCTGAGGATTCGATCTTTATCCTGAGGATGGATCCGATCTAGCCAGTGAACCTCTCTCCCTGAGGGGTCCCTCTCATTCAGCTCAAACAATGCGACTTCTTCCGGAGAAGACCAGACCTCGTTGGTTTCAAAGTCCCAGTCGAACACACCAATACCGCCAGCATTCTGGGCCATCTCCAATCGATTTTGATAAGTCAGTACTTCTTCTTCCGCCTCATATTGGCGGGTGATTTCCTGAATCAAGCCACCGATTAACTTTCCTTGCTCAATTTTGGGTAATGGATAGAGCGTGACTAAATAATGCCTTTCCCGGTGGGAGTCTTTGCGACGGTTCATGGTGACATGGACGTCATGAATGTATTCACCCACCAACGCTCGTTGGAAAAAAGGCTTGAGTTTCGGCCACTGTTGAGGGCCTACCACTTGCCTGATTGTTTTTCCTAAATGTGCTTCAACTGACTGATCATTGATATTGTGGGCAAAGTACTTACTGACTTTCACGAAACGAAACTTTTCATCAACTACAAAGAGTCCCAACGGAGACTGCTCAAAAAGAGACTCCAGCAGAAAAGAGTTGGCTGCCCAACGAAGCGACTCTTCAATATTCTTTTGTTTACCTGATGTCATACGTGCATTATATGGTCTGTTATCAAGCAACAACTAAACACCTCCGTACAGGCACGAAGGTGTCTAGTTTTGGGTTGAAGACATACCTACCGATTTGAGATTGCTCTTCCGACCGCAATCAGGATGATTGCGCCGATGGTGGCCACTACCAGGCTATAGAAGTTAAAGCCGGTGACACCGGACATGCCTAGGAAGTTGAAGACATATCCTCCGACAACCGCTCCTACTACTCCCAGCAGAATATCCAAAAACGGCCCTTGGGTAGAGTCGGTCTTCATAACTATGGAAGCAATCCAGCCCGCTACCAGTCCCAGGATGATCCAAGCAAGAAATGACATAGTGTGTTCCTCCTTATTACCCGTTCAGAATAGAGTGAATTTAGCCAAAGAAGAACACAACTTAGTAATAGAAATGTAAGAAAGAGAGCGTTGATGGGTCCTGATGGGCAAATACATCCCTAGCCGATTGGAGTACAATAGAGTTCACATGGGAAACCCTCCAAAGAAAACCTCAGAGAGGCTGGAAACTCTTAAAACCGTCCGGCACTCTATTAAAAATGACCTGAGCGTCATTATTGCTTTTGCCCAGCTGGTAAAACTGAATCCGCAAGATAAAAAAGCTGCAGAGTTCCTGGAAAAGATTGAACAGCGGGCGGGCAGTATTCTTAAAACGGTTGAGAACTATTTGACGAAAGACACAATAGAAGACACAGAAGAAACTCCCTCCTAAAAAGTCAGCAACTTCCCGTATCAAGCCACTTTCCACTTCCCCTTACTCTTTTTTCTCCCTGAACATGTAGCCAAAGCCTCGGACGGAGTGAATCAGTTTTTCTTTGGCTTTACTATCAATTTTTTTACGCAGGTAACCGACATACACGTCTACTACCCGGGTTTGAATATCTGGGGTGAAGGCCCAGACGTTGCTTAGAATCATCTCTCTTGTTAAGACTCTATTGGGGTTGAGTGCAAAGTAGTGGAGAAGCGAGTACTCCGTGTGAGTCAGCTCAATGGGTTTGCCTCCACGAGTTACCTCCATAGTGTCCGTGTTAATGATCAGGTCACTGATAGTAAGGAGGCTCTGCGATTCCGGTTGTTTCAAGCGGGCCTGAATTCTAGCCAACAGCTCGTCACTGTCAAAGGGTTTCGTCACATAGTCATCTGCACCGATGGAAAAGCCTGAGATCACATCTTTTTTCTCGTCTTTGGCCGTGACCATGATCACCGGTAGTTTCGGAAATAACTTTTTAATTTCCTGGCAGATAACTTCTCCACGAATATCCGGTAAGGTGAGATCAAGCAGAACAAGCGAAGGCTGTACTTCATTAATAAGCTGCAACGCTTGAGCACCGGTTTTGGCAGGAAAAACTGTGTATCGCTTACTCGTTAGTAGCTGTTGTAAATATGTAGATAAGTCGTCGTCGTCTTCCACAACAACGATGGTAGGTATCACACTCATACTTTCTTACATTACAGTCTATTTTTCTAAAAAATCAAGGCTTTTCAGGCGAGTCTTACTTAATTCTTGCAAAACTCTTCCGGGTTTGTGGGGACAGTGTTGAATGATGTTCAAATAGGAGACATATGACTGATTCTCTGACACAAAGCAGCGAGGTCATTAAGGAAACTCAGAAGTTGGATCGATTAGAAGAAGCAGCTGCTGTCCCTTTGGTGACCATCAAAACAGTCTTTCCCTTCCGTTTTTTCCCGTGTGTCATCTCCCTAGATCGAGAAAAGCTCACCATTACCGATTACTTCTTTTTTTCGTCAATGCAAGTCGAAAACTTTTTGATGGATGATGTTGTTTCTATCGCTCTGACCCAGAACTGGTTTTTTGCAAGCCTGACGTTTCTGACAGCACTACCGGCAGCAAGAAAAATCAGCGCCTCGTACTTTTGGTATGACCAAGCTCATTACTTCCGGCGTATCTTCCAGGGCATGAGGATCGCTAAAAAAGAGAAAATCGATGTAACCAAAATCAGTGACGCTGAATTGATCAAAAAACTCGAAGAAATTGGTTCCTCTGCTGCTTACGATGTATGAGGGAGGAGTGTTTCCAACTTTTCTCTCAGATCAGCATCAGGGCTGATGACCACCAGTGGTCCACTGAGAAGTCCATCATCAGTATGTCTGTGAATACTCTCAGGCTCATTGATATCCAGCACATCTAAAAAGAGGTCAATCTCTCGGCCGGTCTTTTGTGCAAGCAGCCTCGTCAACTCGCCTTCTGCGTCAACGTACTCTTCATCGTAGTACTCACTTTTATCACTACTGGCAGTGACATAGGCCACGTCGACATCACTCTCAAAAGTGAAGCCCCCTTTGGCAAAAGTGCCGTAGATAATCACCGCATCGGGTAGCTTAACGTCCGGCCCGTACCTTTTCCTCAGTTCAGAGAGAGCATTGGCCACGGCCTGCCGAACTTCGCTGGAGATCTGGTCAAGTTTTTCTTGCGGGAGACGAGCAAAAGAGAGCTCTTCCGGACGGATGGCTCGGTGAAAGTACTCACCGATCTTACTGACGCGGACGTTGGAGCCATTTTCGATAATGCGCTGAGCTCGGGCAGCGATACGCGAAAGATCCCCTTTGTAGATCTCTCTGAGGTGGGGGATAACGGTAGTAAAAAAATAATCGTGAACTTCTTGACCCCCTGCATCACCAATAATCTCTTCATAGAGCTGAGTGAGATAGGTCTCAAGCTCCGACTCTGTTTCTATGTGCAGGCCAGAGGATGAAGTGACCTCGTTGCTGGCTGATGCCTGGGTATCAGGTTTTGGACGTTCGTTCATAGTGAAAGAGTATATAGAAAGATGACTGGATGTGTAGACTGAGCAAGGTCACAGGGAAGCCTGAGAGCAAGCCAGTAATCTGGATTACCGAGCTTTCTACCTCTGGCAGGTAAAATCAGCCTATGCCTAAAAGCCCATCCACATCAAGAGCCAGCTTCAAGAAAAGTCACTGGCAAGAGGCCATCGACGTCCGTGACTTTATCTATACAAACATCACTCCCTACGAAGGTGACGCCTCTTTTCTAGTAGGGCCGACTGCCACGACTGTCTCTCTCTGGCAGAGCTGTCAGGAGTTGCTAGCAGTGGAGCGAAAAAAAGGTGTCTACGACATTGACACCAAGACTATCCCTACTATTACCAGCCACAAGCCAGGCTACATCTCCCGTGACAAAGAAAAGATCGTGGGTGTCCAGACAGACAAACCACTCCGCCGGGCTATCAAGCCGTTTGGCGGCTGGCGGGTCGTGCAAGCAGCGTGTGCAGAATACGGCTATACGCTAAACCCGCAAGTTATTGAGCTCTGCCAAAACTATCGTAAGACGCACAATGATGGTGTGTTTGATGCCTACACCGAGGAGATGAGGAAGCTCCGCAAAAGCGGTGTAATTACTGGTTTGCCGGACAACTATGGTCGTGGCCGGATTATTGGGGACTACCGCCGTCTGGCGCTCTATGGAGTAGATCGCTTGATTGAAGAAAAACAGAACGATAAGCGCTCGCTGAACGGTGCAATGACCAGCGAGCTCATTCAGCTGCGGGAAGAGGTATCGGAACAGATTCGGGCGCTTGAAATGATCAAAGAGATGGCGGCCAGCTACGGTTTTGATGTCAGCCGCCCTGCAGAGTCGGCCCAGGAAGCAATCCAATGGACCTACTTTGCTTATCTAGCTGCAATTAAGGAACAGGATGGCGCGGCAATGAGTCTAGGCAACGTCAGCAGCTTCTTTGACATCTATATTGAACGGGACATGCAGGTCGGTCTGCTGACGGAAGAAGAAGCCCAAGAGCTTGTTGATCACTTTGTGATGAAGCTGCGGTTAGTCCGACATCTTCGGATGGATGAGTATAACCAACTGTTTGCCGGTGACCCCACCTGGGTAACTGAGTCAATCGGGGGAGTTTTCCGCGATGGACGGCACAAGGTTACCAAGACAAGCTTCCGCTTTTTGCAGACTCTTTATAACTTAGGTCCAGCGCCTGAGCCGAACTTAACTGTGCTGTGGTCAGAAAAGTTGCCAGAAGGATTCAAGAAGTTCTGCTGCCAAGTCTCTATTGATACCTCTTCTGTGCAGTACGAAAACGACAACCTGATGAGTGAGACGGGGCACTGTGACGACTACTCGATTGCCTGTTGTGTCTCGATGATGGAGACAGGCAAGGAAATGCAGTTCTTCGGAGCACGCTGTAACTTAGCTAAAACACTCCTGCTGGCTTTGAACGAGGGAAAAGACGAACTCAGTGGGATCGAGATTATTCCTGGGATCGAGCCATTGCCACAAGGGAAGCTGGACTACACCGAGGTTCGCCGCCGTTTTGATAAAACCATGAGCTACCTGGCTGAAGCGTACGTGAATACGATGAACGTCATTCACTATATGCACGATAAGTACTACTACGAACGTGCTCAGCTCGCCTTTATGGATACCAAGGTTCATCGCAACATGGCATTCGGAATTGCCGGCTTGAGTGTTGTCGTCGACTCGCTGTCTGCTATCCGTCATGCCAGTGTGACACCAGTTCGTAACGACCAAGGTCTGACTGTGGACTTCCGCGTCGAGGGAGAGTATCCCACATACGGAAACGATGATGACCGAGTAGACATCTTAGCTCATGATCTTGTACATGACTTTAATCAAGAGCTGAGCAAACATCCTATCTATCGTGATGCAACGCCAACACTATCCGTGCTGACCATTACCTCAAACGTCGTCTATGGCAAGAAAACCGGGGCTACCCCTGACGGTCGCAAGAAGGGTGAGCCATTTGCCCCAGGTGCCAACCCGATGCATGGTCGCGATCACTCTGGAGCGATCGCCTCTCTCAACTCAGTAGCAAAGCTGGACTACTTGGACGCACGAGACGGTATTTCAAATACCTTCTCGATTGTGCCTAAATCCCTGGGCAACGCGAAAGCAGACCGGGTGGAGAACTTGGCAGCGCTATTGGACGGCTACTTTGCCAAAGACGCACACCACTTAAACGTCAACGTCCTGCAGAGAGAAACACTGCTGGATGCGATGAGTCATCCGGAAAAGTATCCGCAGCTAACAATCCGTGTCTCAGGCTACGCGGTCAACTTTGTTCGCCTCAGCCGCGAACACCAGCAAGAAGTGATCGCCCGTACCTTCCACGAACAGATGTAACGTCTGAAACTAGGATCTCCCATGTTAAACGTCCACTCGATTGAAACCTTTGGTACTCATGACGGCCCGGGAATCCGGATGGTGGTCTTTTTGCAGGGCTGCCCGATCCGCTGTGTCTACTGCCACAATCCGGATACATTAGCAAAATGGTCAGAAAGCTGCCGGCAGATGAGTAGTCAGCAAATCATTGAGCTGTTGAAGAAAGAACAGCCCTACTTTGGAAAGAAAGGCGGCTTAACTGTCTCTGGTGGTGAACCTACCATGCAAGCAGCGGGGCTACTGGAGCTTTTCAAGGCTGCCAAAGAAGCAGGCTTTCACACTGCGCTGGATACGAATGGAGTCATCTGCTCGGAGGAGGTGCACGAGCTGTATGAGGTGACAGACTTGGTTATTTTGGATGTCAAACACATTAACAGCGAACATCATAAAAAAGTAACCGGAGTCGGGAACTCAGCAGTCCTGGAAAATGCAGAGTACCGGGAGAAGTCAGGCAAACCGATGTGGTTGCGGTATGTTCTGGTGCCGGGTTGGACCGATCAGCCCCAGTTCCTGGAGGAGTGGGCGCAGCGTTTCAGTACCTATAAAACCATTGAACGGGTAGAGATCTTGCCTTACCACACGCTTGGTGTGCATAAGTACAAAGCAATGGGTCTTCCGTACAAACTAGAAGGACTTGCTCCGCCTACAGCCAAGGCAGTCAGTGACGCCGCTGCTATTTTTCAACGGCACCTTCCTCATGTTGTAGTTGCTTGAGTGTTTTTTGGTAGTTCTGTAGCGGTCTGAAAAAACATGCTATTGTGGGTAGTACATGAAAAAAACTGCCCAGTTTCTTGGTCTCTTCGCAATAGTTTTTGTGTTGTTTACCAGTGTTGCCCATAAAGCTTTTGCGGCAACGACTCCTTGGATTCCAGCGCGATCATTTACTTCTCCACAGGAAATAACCAATCCCCAGCTGGCAGTTGATGGTGATGTTTTTACTTATGCCAGTATTTTTAATACGACTGGGATCTTCGGAGCGTGGCAGTTCTCCAATGACGATGTCAGTTTACCTCCGGAAGCGACGATTACAGGGTACACCATCAGACTGCATACTCAGAATGTGTTTAACCAGCCAGGATGTACGCTAGTGGGACAGATTACCAGGAATGACTTCTCTAACGGGACCCATATTTCCCAGTTTTCGTTTATAGACAGTGACTTTTACTCAACATTTGAGTTTGGTATTTCACCTACCCGGAACAGTACCATCTGGAACTCTTCCGAGATTGACATCGATAACTTTTCCGAGTGGAAAGTGGTCCGGGGAATCACTAACTGCTTTGTCCAGACGCCCAGGAACTATCATGAAGCATTTATCCAAGTAGAGTACACGGCTCCCAGCCCGAGTCCATCGCCAAGTCCCTCACCGTTACCAAGCCCTGTGCCAAGCCCAATTCCTTCGCCATCACCATCTCCCGAACCTTC